>NZ_JBQKDO010000002.1:0-194962 GCF_052121795.1 Collinsella sp. LCP19S3_B7 | reverse complement strand
TGTTTGATAGGAAAAGGAATTTCTCGGGGCCGCCTCTCGGCGGCCTTGCGAAAAACGAATCCAAGTCAGACCATTTCAAATGGTTCGATGTCTGCCCGGATGCGACACATCTGGTGTGTCCATCCTCGCAGTATCCGGTTCTCAAGGTGCACGCCTGCGCCGGTTCCCGGTCCGACCGGGCCGCGCGGCAAGGAGATATATTGCCAGACCGGAGGGGCCCCGGGGGCGGGAATCACGCACTCCATATTTTGTTCACAAATAAATTGATCCTTCAGCTGTTCCACTGAAGTCATATCTGAAGCATCGGCTTCTGGTATTGGCGATGACCAGCTGGTTTATAGGTGTTGAGGTATCGGTCATCTCTGGTGCGCTACTTTACTCTAACGGCATCTGGTTTTGGTTTCCTGTCGGTAAAAGGCTGGTTTTGGCCGCCAGGCGTCCTTATATATAGAGAAGATCGGGTTCGAACCCGTGCACCGGCAACAAAAAAGCGGCCGGCATCCGCCAGTCGCTTTTCTATTCTATGGTGGGCCGTCAGGGGTTCGAACCCTGGACCTTGGGATTAAAAGTCCCCTGCTCTGCCAGCTGAGCTAACGGCCCGCGGATGGCATTGTACCACGGTCTGAGACTATTCCCAACTCCATTGGCCGTTCTGGAAAATCACAATTTCACGTCCATCAGGTGTAATGCCCGTAATATCGATGTCGTCCGTGCCAATCATAAAGTCAACGTGCGTGCTCGAAACGTTGACGCCATGCTCCAGAAGTTCCTCTTTGGACATGTCATACCCGCTTTCGATGCACTCGGGAAAACCGACACCCAACGCAAGGTGACAGCTGGCGTTCTCGTCATAGAGTGTGTCGTAGAATAGAATGCCGCTTTCACGAATCGGTGTGTTCTTGGAAATAAGCGCGACCTCGCCCAGATGAGCAGCACCTTCATCGGTTTCAATAATGCTCGCAAGCGTTGCCTTACCCACGCGAGCGTCATAGTCCACTACGCGGCCGTTCTCGAACTTAATCCAAAAATCGTCAACCTTATTGCCGTGGTGAATGAGCGGCATAGCCGAGTACACGATGCCGTCGGCGCGCATACGATCGGGCGAGGTGAAGACCTCCTCGGTGGGAATGTTGGGGAAGAAAGGGTGACCGTCGGGAGTTTTTCCCTTGCCGCCGGCCCACTCATGGCCTTTCGTCATTCCAATCGTCAGATCAGTTCCATTCGAAGCGGTGTAGTGCAGGCAATCAAATTGATTATCGTTTAGGAAGCGCAGGTTCTTTTCGAATGTGGCGTCATGGAGCTCCCAGTCGCTCTCCGGGTCCTGGCCATCAGCACGAGCGGTGTGCAGAATCGCATTCCACAGCTTATAGACTGCAACCTCATCGGCGTCTCCCGGGAATACCTCGCGCGCCCAAGCAGCGACCGGAGCGCCGGCGATGCACCACGGGTTAATGTTGTAGTCCAGTCCACGGCGGAAGACCTTACACTGCATGTTCCTCGCCTTAGAAGCTGCGGCAGGCTTAGCGGGATCGATGCCCTTGAGGGCAGCAGGGTCCGTGCCCTCAATAAAGATAAAGCAGGCTCCGTCCTGAGCCAACGAATCCAGCTGCATGCGCTTCCACTCGGGAGTCTGCTCAAAATAGCTTTTCTCGACATACTCGTAGGTAAGCCTCGTCACGGCATCGTCAGCCCAGATGACCGTCACGTGACCGGCACCGGCGTCATAAGCCTCCGCAACCACCACGCGCGCAAATGACGCGCACTCGACGGGAGACTGAACGACGACCTCCTGACCGGGCTTAACGTTGACGCCCTTGCGGACAACGAGACGCGCATAATTTCTAATCTTGGGCTCCAGGGACTTCATACCCTCCAGAGCCTCTTCGACCGTCAGGGCAGCTCGAATCATGTGCCACTCCATCTATCTACAGGACAGTAAAAAGGCGCGCCGCAAAAAACGACGCGCCTTATATCTTAGCGATATCTATAGGTTGTAACGCTACTACTTCTTCTTGGAGGCCTTCTTGTCCTCTTTGGCAGCCGAGCGCTCGATAATAGCGTTGAGCTTGTTATCGGACATGCCCTCGGCCTGCGCGCGATACATATTACGCAAGGGACGGATGCGCACGAAGTCGTAGATGAAGTCACCCAGAATGACGATGTAGGACAAAACAATGCCGGCCATCTGGACGGGGCTGGACACCATGCCAGCGGGAGCGAAGTACAGCGAAGACCAAATGGCCACGACGAGCACCATGCCGATAGTAAGCACGGCCCACCAGATGCGGCGGCGCTTGGTGTAGTCCTCATCCTGCTTGAGAAGGATACTCGACACCGTGTAGATGCGGTCCTCCTTGGCGCGCCGCTTAGCCTTGCGGGCGCGCTTCTCCTCTTTAGAGAGGCCCTCGAGGCTCTCGCCCTTCTCGAGCTCCTTGCGACGTGCCTTGGATGATGCCGGCACGACGCGAACAGAACTCGCTGCCTGACGAGCTGGCTTGGCGGATGCGGCGGACTTGCGCGCAACCCCGGTAACCTCGTGGGATTGCGTGCGCTTGTTCGTGGCGCTGCGGGTACTCACTTACGCGTTCTCCTTCATGCTTGTAAACTGGGAGCCCGTGATGATCTGGAAGGCCTCGCGATAGCGCTCGGACGTGCCATCGATGACCTCGGCGGGCAGATGCGGGGTCTCCCCCGTCATATCCCAGTTGGCCTTGAGCCAATTGCGGACGAATTGCTTGTCGTAGCTAGGCTGAATCTTACCCTCCTCGTAGCTGGCGGCAGGCCAGAAACGGCTGGAGTCGGGCGTGAGGCACTCGTCGATCAGCGTGACCTTGCCATCGATGACACCAAACTCAAACTTGGTGTCGGCAATGATGATGCCACGGGTCGCTGCATACTCGGCGGCAGCCTTGTAGATCTTAAGAGATAGATCGCGGATCTGCGTGGCGATGTCCTCACCAACGATCTCGCAGCAACGCTCAAACGAGATATTCTCGTCGTGATCACCGATCTCGGCCTTCGTGGACGGGGTGAACAGCGGCTCGGGAAGCTTGGAGGCCTCGGTCAGGCCCTCAGGCAGCTGGATGCCGCAGACGGTGCCGTTCTCGTCGTAGGTCTTCTTGCCCGAACCGGTCAGATAGCCGCGGACGATGCACTCGATAGGAATCGTCTGGGCCTTCTTAACCAGCATGGCGCGGCCTGCGAGATAGTCACGATACTCGGCAAACTCCTTGGGGAAATCCGCCGGATCGATGGAGACGAGGTGATTGGGGACGATATCGGCAAACTTGTCGAACCAGAACGCCGAGATACGGTTGAGCACCTCTCCCTTAAACGGAATTTCGTCGGGAAGAATAAAGTCGAACGCAGAAATGCGATCGGTGGCGACCATCAACAGGTTTTCGCCGGCATCGTAGATATCACGAACCTTGCCACGGGAATCCGGACGACGCTCCATCGTTGTCACGTGAGTCACTCCTTACCTAAATACGACAGAAATGCGGGTTCTTTACCGCACGTTTTCGCAAACTCGGAGCGGCAGGGACGCGGTCCCTCCTTCACCGAATAGCGAAAAGCTAGTGCTCCATTGTAGTAGATGCCGCGTCCGCCGTGTGCTCGCGGGGCAGATGAATCGTAAAAGTCGTACCCTTTCCAAGCTCCGACTCCACGGATATGTAGCCATGGTGACGCTCGACGATCTGTTTAGTTACGGCGAGGCCGACGCCCAGGCCGCCAGCTTCGCGGGCGCGGCTGGCATCGGCGCGCCAAAATCGTCCGAAGATACGCGACAGATCGTCCTTGGCAATACCGATACCGGTATCCGAAACGGCAATACTGACATGCTTGCGGTCACTGAGCACTGACACTACGACCCAACCACCCTCGGGGGTGTAGCGCATGGCGTTGCTCATGAGGTTGATGACGCATTGCGTGATCATGTCGGGATCGGCCTCGACGACATCGTCGTGCCCCTGGGTTTCATCTGCAAAGCGAAGGCGAAGGTCGCGGTCGGCAAACAGACGCTCCTGGCCGTTCACAATCGATCGCACGAACGGAACCATGTCCACCGGTTCGAGATTGAGCGGAGCCGTGCTGTTTTCCATACGCGATAGGTCGAGCATCTGCTGCACCAAACGAGCGAGGCGACGCGTCTCGGAAGCGACCGTCTCCAGATGCTCGTCGTCGGTGGGGTACACGCCGTCTTGCATGGCCTCGACCGTTGCAAGCATGGCCATGAGCGGTGTACGAAGCTCGTGTGCGACATCCGAGGTCAGGCGCTTTTCGTGCTTCATATCTTTCTCGAGCGAGGTGGCCATCTCGTCAAAGGTCTCACCCAGCTGGTCGATTTCGTCATCGCCGCGCAAGCCCGTACGAGCAGACAGATCGCCGTCGCGAATTTGCTTGGCTGTGCTCGTAATACGATGAATCGGCTTGGTAAGCATGCGCGACACGAGCGATCCGATAACGACCGAGATGCAGATTGCAACAACCGCGGCAAGAGCCATGGCGTTAAAAGTCTTCTCCCTAAACGCAGAATCTGCCTTAGTGAGCAGAGCGTCGGAGCCGATAGCCCATAGCTTTACCTGTCCGACATGCTCACCAGAGGACGTAACGATTTCGACGTTGGCAACGCTATCGGAGTCGGTGGGCGCTGACGAGACCGGGCTATGCGAGGCCTTTTTACCGCTCGAGCTGCTCGACGGTAATTCGCTCTCGCGCACATCGGCGGTCGCACTTGCCGAAGGCCATGAGTCGTCATAAACGACAACGCCCTTTTTGTTGACGACCTGCATACCCAGGTCGTCGGACACCAAGCTCGATGTCGCGACCGTGCGCAGCTCGCCCGCAGTCCAATTGCCGTTTTCCTCATACGACGTCGCAAGCTTTTCGGCAGCAGAATTGGCGATCTCGACGATATTGGAGCGCGTGTAATCCGAAAAGACGGTGCCCCACACAACGGAGACAACGCCCACCAGCACCAATACCGTCATGAGCGATGTCAGGGCAAAAGCCAAAGCCATACGCGAGGGATAGCTCATCGCCGGCCGTGAATCGGAACGAGGCGTGTTCCAACTTGCCTTGGAACCCGCCTCGTTCTCCTGCTTGTGCTTTTGTCCGATTTCAAAGCGCGCAGGTGTCATATGTGATTTACCTATTTCTCGTCCGACTTATCGGTCTTGGCCGGAGCCTCGAAGCGATAACCGACGCCGTGAACGGTATAGAGCCACTTAGGCTTCTTGGGGTCGTCGCCCAGCTTGGCGCGAAGGTTCTTCACATGGCTGTCGATGGTGCGCTCGTAGCCCTCAAAGTCGTAGCCGAGCACCTTCTCGACCAGTTCCATACGGTTATAGACGCGACCGGGATGGCGAGCAAGCGTGGTGAGCAGCTTAAACTCGGAAGCGGTCAAATCAACTTCCTTGCCCTCGACCAAGATCTTGTGGCCCGAGATATCGATGACCAGATCGCCAAAGTCGAGCACCTCAACGGCGGGCTCGTCTGCCTGGTGAGCACGACGGAACAGGGCGCGAACGCGGGCAACGAGCTCGCGCGGCGAGAACGGCTTGATCAGGTAGTCGTCGGCACCAAGCTCGAGGCCGATGATGCGATCCTCGATCTCGCCCTTGGCGGTAAGCATGATGATGGGCACATCCGAGGTATCGCGGATAGTGCGGCAAACGCGCTCGCCGGGGATCTTGGGGAGCATAAGGTCGAGCACAACCAGGTCGAACTGGTGCTTCTCGAACTCCTCGATCGCAGACTGGCCATCGCCAACGCCAACAACCCAGTAGCCCTCGCGCTCGAGATAGGCAGCGACAGCGTCACGGATCGCCTTCTCGTCCTCGACCAGCAGAATCTTTTTTGCATCTGAAGCCATAACACGGCCCCCCTGTCTCAATTAGCTCAGAACAAGCCCATTTTAACGCACCTGAGCCCACCGGGCATCGCATGGGCGCGACAGCTCGGCGGGCGGTACTCACGGTTACAATGGGCTTATTCCCCCGTTGGCGCCTTTTTAACCCCTCGGCGCTAAAGAGAGAACAGGCGAGCGGTAACCGTCTCGGGAATTCCTTGGCTATTACGCACCGTGGCATAGGTTAAAAACGTATTCGATTTTCCCGCCGTAGCTGGATAGTCGCCATATTCGAGAGCGCGGTCGGGCGACAGCAGCGAACCATAGGTTTTAGCGGAGGTATCGATCAGAAAATGCGATGCCTGAACCTTAACCAGATATTTGCCCTTCCTGCCGGCGGCGCACGCGAGCGGTTCGCGCGATAGAAATTGATACGGGCCGCCCTCGTTACCAATGTAGGTACCCATATTGCCCAGGCCGCCCACGCCGGCATAGGTCGCCTCAATGGAGAACACAAACGTATCGCCCATATATACGGCCTCGAAAGGTGACACCGACGAAGGAAGGACCAGCTGAGCCCTCTTGGTATTGTTGCCGTCCGTCAGGTCGATCGCCGTCATGCCGTAGTAGACGCCCTCGTCATTGCGCACGCGGGGTGAGATAGTCAGGATGCCATCGCTCACGCGCGGTGCAGACGCAAAGCGGCCTGTCGACTTCCAGATTGCCTCCGCTTTAGATTCATCGAGCGAACGGCGGTAGCAATATGAATCGCTGCCGGTCTTATTGCCACCGGTCGAAGGCATCTTGTACCAGATGACCGACGAGTCAAAGGCGGTAAACAGCGGAGGGTCGTAGTCCTCACCGCCGCGATCAAGCTCAACGGCATTACCAGTAAGCGCCGCGTCCGACAGGGTTTGCGCATAGAGCTTCCACGACGAATTCGCGTAGTTCATCTCAACCCACGCAAACACGCTATCGGTGGCGCGAACGTCGTAAAACGCATAACCGGAACCCTCGACAGGATCGTCAATCAACGTGGTGAGTGAGCCGTCCCCCATGTTGAACACGCCAAGCGTGTTGGCATGCAGCGCAGATGCGGGCGCCATCATCGCCGCAGCGTAACCTCCATCGCAGTAGTACAGCAGCGTCCCCAATGGCAACGTCCACGACGCCGTCGGCTTAAGATCAATGTCGACGGCCTCATACTCTTCGGTAATCGAGACGATCTTGGAATCATCTTTGATAACCTGCGGCTCACCGGCAGCATCATCGCTGGTGCCCGTTTTTTTCGAGCACCCCGCAAGCAGCGTGGCAGCACTCGCGGCAGCACCACCCAACACAAATCCTCGGCGCGTTACCCCATTCTTAACGCGATCAAAAATACTCATTAGGCAATCTCGGCACGCGCGGCCTCGATGGCACGCGTAAGCTGGTCGGCACAGGAGGTCTTTTTCGTGCCGCACGTATTGCCGGCCAACACCTCAATCACACGATCGGAAGAAACACCTTCGACCAATTTAGAGATGGCCTTGAGGTTGCCGTTGCAGCCGCCGGTAAACTCAACGCCCAGCACTTTGCTGCCGTCATCGGAAAGGTTGAGGTGAATATTGCGAGTACACACGCCCTGGGGCTTGTAATCAAACGAAATCATGCGATCTCCTTCTCAGAATGTCATTCGAGACGACTATTATCCCCGTCTTTCCATAAATGCAACGAGGCGCTTTACCGGCAACACACATTACCAGCAAAGCGCCCTAAAAAGCTAACGTTATGCCCGAACCTACTCGAAGCTCAGCTGCTCCAGACGATCGAAGACCGTATCGATGCGGGTGAGGAAGTCCCACGGATCAAAGATCTCGTCGAGCTTCTCCTGGCTGACGGTGCAGCGCGGATCGGCCTCGAGGCGCTCCTTGAAGGTGGGGCCGGAAACGCAGTCCTGCACCTCATGCCAGGTCGCCATGGCGTTTTCCTGCACGATTGCGTAGGCGTCCTCACGGGTAATGCCCGTATCGACGAGGGCCAGCAGAACCTTGGAGGAGAAGATGAGACCGCGGGTCTTGTTGAGGTTGGCCATCATGCGAGCCGGATACAGCTGGAGGCCATCGATAACACGGATAAGGCACTGGAACATGTGGTCAAGCGCGATAAAGCTATCGGCCTGGGCGACGCGCTCGGCAGAAGAGTGCGAAATGTCACGCTCATGCCACAAGGCGACGTTGTCGAAGGCGACCTGGGCGTTGGACTTAACGATGCGCGACAGGCCGCAGACCTTCTCCATGGTGATGGGGTTACGCTTGTGCGGCATGGCGGAGCTGCCCTTTTGACCCTTGCGGAACGGCTCCTCGGCCTCGAGTGTATCGGTCTTCTGCAGATTGCGAACCTCGGTAGCAATGCGCTCGCAGGTGGCCGCCGTGGTGGCGAGGACGCCAGCGAGGTAGGCATGATGGTCGCGGCTGATAACCTGCGTGGACAGCGGGTCGTGAACCAAACCCAGGTGCTCGCAGACATACTCCTCGACAAACGGCTCGATGGAGCTGTAGGTGCCAACGGCACCCGAGATGGCACCGAAGGCGACGTTCTTGCGAGCGTCCTCAAGGCGATCCAGATCGCGCTTGAGCTCCCAGGCCCAAGAGCCAAACTTCATACCAAAGGTCATAGGCTCGGCGTGGATGCCGTGAGTGCGACCGGCGCAGAGCGTGTTACGCTCCTCGAAAGCGCGACGTTTGCAGATCTCGCCGAGTTTCTTGACGTCCTCGATAATTAGGTCGCAGGCCTGGGTGAGCTGATAGCACAGGGCCGTATCGCCCAAGTCAGAGCTGGTCATGCCATAGTGAACCCAACGGCTGGGTTTAGGCTCGCCCTCGGGAACATCGGCGTCGATATACTCCTTCATATTGGTCAGGAAGGCAATGACGTCATGGCGCGTGACTTCTTCGATCTCGTCGACCTTCGCCTTCTCAAAGTTGGCGTGGTCGCGGATCCACTGAGCTTCTTCTTTAGAAATACCGATCTTGCCGAGCTCCGCCTGGGCCTCGCAGGCCAGAACCTCAATCTCCTGCCAAATGGCGTACTTGTTCTCGAGGGAGAAGATGTGTCCCATCTCCGGGCGGGTATAGCGATCGATCATAGCGGCTCCTTTTTGGTTATTGGCACGTTGGTCGTAACTCAACCATTGTACCGTGCGCAGGTGCAAGTATAGGCAGCAGGTATTAACCTAACATTTTGCCATTTGCCTAACGTTCACACCCTGTCGGGTTCGAGTCCCGGCGCTTTATTGAAAAAAGCACGGTACCGCAGCGGTGCCGTGCTTTTATTTTTTTTGGAGCGGGCAACGGGACATCCGCGCATTTGCTTCGCAAATCCGCACCGGCTTCAGGCGCCTGTCGGCGCCTTCACCTGCTCGCTACAAACGCTTCGCGTTTGCTTAACGCTCACACCCTGTCGGGTTCGAGTCCCGGCGCTTTATTGAAAAAAGCACGACACCGTGATGGTGCCGTGCTTGTACTTTTAACTGGAGCGGGCAACGGGACTCGAACCCGCGAGTGTCAGCTTGGGAAGCTGATGCCTTACCACTTGGCGATGCCCGCATATGTGGGGGATAGTATAACGCGGTTGTCTTGTTTGATACAAGGGCACTAACCCTTGTTTTACGCATGGAAAATCATCTTCTTGTTGCTCGAATTGCGAAAACAGGGACTCGAGTAACCTGTTTTACACCGTCTTCTACCTGCTCTTTTGTTTGATTATCTAAAACCGGTCTCCATCTGTTGGGAACTTGGCAAGTTCTTGGTCAGCTCGCGGTACTTACCCGTATGACCCCCGGCGCTAATCTCATCCCACGCGCCGCAATCTCCCAGCGCGGCGCACAAAGGATAAGGAGCAGCCATGTCCAATGCACCCACGCACTCTGTCCACAGCGCAATTGCAACAGCACCGCTGCTCCTATTCCTCTTGTTGTTTCTAGCCTGCGCCACGCCTGGTACCGCCTGCGCCGTCGATGGAAACGATACGCTTAGTTTTCGCACCATCAGCGATATGTGCGGACCGTTTGGCATTGGCAAGTACGAGGCACAAGACGCCTCGATTTCTTACTGCATGAACCAAGACTGCCCCGGCCCCAGCAGCCCAGGAGGACCCTGGCGGACCTACAATCAGGGTTGGACATGGCTCGACAACGAGTTTGCCGCCGTCATCTGCCATGGATACCCCTCCGCCACATCATTTGGCGGCCATAACCTAACGGCCGAACGCGCCCGCGCCGCAACCCAGATTGCCGTGTGGATGCTCAAAGGAACCACGCGCCCCGATGGCTCTTTTGCGTATACAAACAACGCCGGCGTTGCCAAAAGCGGCAAGTTCGATCAAGACGCCGAGGTTGTCGCGGCGGCGCGCTGGCTCTACGACAACGCAAAAGCCGGAAATATTAAGGCCGACCCGCATCGCGCCAGACGCTATCACGGACCCGTCTCTAACGAAGGCCGGCACCAGGATATGCTCTACGTTTTGCCCACCATCAACGTATCCTTTGAAAAAAGATCTGCAGACACTGTCATTACCAGCGGGAACGATACGTATCAGTTAGGTGGGGCGACGTTTAACATCTTTGAGGAAAACACGGACAAACACGTCGGCAGCATCAAAATGGACGGCAACGGTCGTGCACGGGCAACACTTTTGCCCAACACGGCATACTACCTAATCGAAACCAAAGCTCCGACAGGCTATCTGCCCCGACGCGATCGCATTGCCTTTACCACCGGAAAGAGCGGCGGACATGTCACAATCAACGAGCAGCCAGGTTCTATCACGCTGCGTGTCGTCAAAACCGATGCCGCCACGAATGCCGGAGCGCAGGCGGGAACCTCGCTCGCCAAAACCGAATTTACCTGTGTCTCGCAATCTACCCCTGGGTGGACGCGTACCTTCACGACCGAAGGCGATGGCCAGGCGACCTTAAGCGGCATTCCCCTGGGAACCTTTACCCTCTACGAATCGAAAGCTCCAGAGGGCTACCTGCTCCCCCATGACAGCTGGACCTATACGATCGGCCCCAATCAACTAAACGACATGGGCGTCGTTGAGCTCGAACGCCGCATCCCCAATATTCATGTTGCGTTTGACATCGAGATTTCCAAGTTCAAGGATTACGGGAACGGCGAGCAATCGGGATTAGAACAGCCAGCGGAAGGCGTCGTCTTTGAAATCGTCAGCAACAGCTCTAAGCAGGTCGTAGGCACATTGACGACAAATATCTATGGCTTCGCATCCACCAAAGACCAGCCCAAGGCCTGGTTTGGCGCGGGCACACGACCGGACGGCGTCCATGGAGCCATCCCCTACGATCGTGCGGGCTATACCGTTCGCGAGGTCCCGGAAACTGTTCCCGCAGGCTTCAAGCGGGCAGAAGATTGGACCATCGCGCCCGAGCAAATCGCCGACGGAGCCAAGCTTCAGTACATAGTGGACAATCACGCCCTTTCGACACATCTCCAAATCATCAAACGCGATGCCCAGACGGGAGCTTCCGTCCCCCTTGCCGGCTTTAGTTTTCAGCTGCTCAACAGCAACCGTGAACCCATCTCTCAAACATGCTGGTATCCGACGCACAACGTTATGAACACCTTTACCACCAATGCGACCGGCACCGTCACGTTGCCAGAATCGCTCAAGCCGGGCACATATTACGTACGAGAAGTCGCAGCCAAAGCGCCCTACCTTGTGGGCGACGAACTGAAGGTGACGATTCCTGCCGATGCAGATCTCACGCCTATCGCCGCCGTCTCGTATTTCAACAGCGCGGCAACCGGAAGCATCGAGATCGTGAAGGCTGACGCAGTAGACGGCAGTGCCCTATCTGATGCCAAGTTTGAAATTCGCGCTGCCGACGATATCGTTTGCCCCGATGGCCACATTGCCGCCCTTGCCGGTGAAGCCGTTGCCGCCGTTACAACTGATGAACAGGGAAAAGCTCGCGTAGACAATCTTTCGCTGGGTTGCGGAACGGCACGATACGAAGTCGTTGAAACCCAGTCTCCCGACGGCTATCTACTTGATCGGACAGCACATATCGTTGAGCTTGCTTATATCGACCAGAAGGTCCCTGTGGTCGAGTCGCAGATCGAATTGCCTAATGATTACACCAAGGTCGATTTCTCCAAGGTCGATATGACAGGCAAGCATGAAGTTAAAGGCGCCCGACTGGTCTTATGCGACGCCGATGGAACAGAGATTGATTCTTGGATATCATCCGAGCATCCCCATCGCGTGGAGCACCTTGAACCCGGTTCTTATACCCTACGCGAAACAATGTCCCCGCGCTCCTATGACCTCGCTGAAGACGTATCCTTTGAAGTCGAGGATACGGGGAAGATCCAGGCCGTAACCATGACGGATGCACCGATTGAGATTAAGGGGAGCGTCGACAAGCGACAAGAAATCGCGCGGCCAACCGCAAAGGGAACAGTGGCGAACGGCGACGGTAAAAACCGGGCGGCGACGCAACCCGACAGTAAGGGCTCCTATTCCTACACCATCGACGCTCAAAACGAATCGAGCACCTGGGTCGACGAGTTCACCGTCACCGACGATCTCGAATGTGCCAAAGACGGCACGGCCAAACTTGTCGCCATTAAAACCCCGATCGCCGTCGGCGACTTAAACGGGCTCTGCAATGTTTGGTATCGAACGTCACCGGCAGACAAGTTGGACATAAAGGAAAAGGCCAACGCCACACTTGACGATGAACACACCAACCCGTGGCTCGAGACAGCCGAGGTCAAAGAGCGGCTGGGCGAGGATGTGCGGATTGTCGATTACGATGGCTGGAGTCTTTGGAAAGCCGATGTCTCGACCACGGAGTCTTCCACCCTCGAAGTAAAGGACCTTACGCTTTCGGACGACGATGTTATCACGGGGATTCGCTTTGAGTATGGCTCGGTTTCCGCAGACTTTACGACCCGGCGCGACAACGATTCTTGGAATCGCAATGGGCTTAAAGACGAGCATGACGACCTTGACGACGCGACGGCATCCCTCAAATCGGATTTACACGGAGCAATCATCCGGATGTGTGCAACCTCATCCTATACGCCCCAAACCGCACTCGCCAACAGTGCCCGTGTTGACCTTTGCCGCAACGGAGGAGGCGAAAAACTCGAGTCGCACGATAAAGATCGTGTTGTTCAAAAATGCGCCATTCCGCAGGATCTTCCAAATACGGGCAATGCACCCATCATCTCTTTTCTCACCGCATTATTGACCGCCGGTGGCACAGCAATTTGGCTCACTTGGCTAAGCTCGGCATCAAAAGAGGAGTAGGTAGAAATAACGGGCGAGCCGATATGCCGGCTCGCCCGTTATCTGGCGTATGTAACCAAAGGCTATTCCGTAGACGCAGACCCGCCGTCAACAAGTTCCAGATCGCCATCCGAAATGCCGTCGGCACCCAAACTCTGCTCTTGCTCCACCTCTTCGCTCATCGTGGACCTGGGCGTCGACCCCTTAGCGCCCACGATATATGCGGCCCCCAGACCCATAGCGATGGCGATCAAAAACAGAACCACATAGACGGGCCAATGGCGTTTGATGTATGAAAACACGCTAACTCCTTAGAGGTCCGCTACGAACGGCGGATGACCTCGGTGACAACCTCGGACACCGTAGCGATGTTCGTCGGGTTGACGTTGTACGGCAAATCGTCTTCGGTGCGCGCGCAGGCAAGACGCGGGCCATCGACACCGGCAATTGTGAGGGCGCGACGGCTCGCCTCGAGCGCGGCATAGGCATCGGTCTTGGCATAGGGCATCTCAAACGCGCCACAATCAACGTGGAACGACTTGCACACCTTGCTGACCAGATTCATGATGCGGCGATCACCCTTGAGCAACTGCTGCTCGCCTTCGACCGTCACGACCGAAAGCCTACCGGCTCCAATGGACTCAAGATTGATAAAGAACACACCACGCAGCTTATCGCGATGGGCTTCGAGGAACGCCTTCATACCGGCGCCGTCACAATCCGAGGCACCCGTTGCCACAAACCAGATATCGTGACCAAGCAGCTCGTCATCACCCATGGAGGCAACAGCCGAAAGCATGTCCTCGGCAGAAGCGCCGTCAGAAGAGGTGGCACCGCCCTTCCAGCCGTTATCATCGTCCTCAAAGTTATCCCAAGAGCCGATACCGCGGCCAGACTTCTTGGCATCGTAGTCATCCTCGACGCCCAGCCAGTCGCTCATGCTATTCTGCTCATTCTTCTTTTTGCGTCCGAACAAGCCGCCCAGACCACGCTTCTGAGGCTTTGCCTCCTTGGCGACGGGAGCAGAGATGGTTTCGATGGGCTGAGCGCCCGAAGAAACGGGCATGGAGGGGGCAACCGGTGCCGACGTGGGCTCGGGCCCCTGAGCTGTCGCGAAAGGATCGTCGGCCTGAGCCGAGGGGTCGGGGAGATCGAAGAGGGATGTGCGGGATGCGACGTTGGCCTGCTGCATCGAGGGCAGCGACGGATCGGGGACCGAGGCAAGCGGCGAAGAAGAAGGTGTGGGCACCGGAGCAGAAGCGGGATCGGGGATATTCATCTGCGGACGCGGTGCGGCCTTGGACGAAATCTGTGCCATGAGCGAATCAACCGTCTCGACCTGCGCCGATGCGGGGTTGGCAACCGTGGAGCCGGGATCGCTCGGGGTAGGCATGGTAAAGATCTGCGTAGAGTACGGCCTGGACTCATCGGCGTTAGAAATCACCGGTGTCTCTTCTTGCTCAACGACGACCGTCGCTTCGGCTTCAATCTCGTCGGCGGTGTTCGGCTCGGCGTCAACGTTCTCAACCTGCTCGGCATCGACACTCTCAGCCGGCTCGGCTTCGGGCGCCTCGATCTCATCTGCAGCATCCTGGGACTCATCGGAAACAGAAAGGGGCTCGGCGATGGCAGTACCCTGCTTCTCGAACGTTATCGTGGCATCGAAGTTCGCGGCGTCGAGCGTTTCGGTGGCGTCGATTGGCTGCTGGGCCTCGAAGGACGTCGTAGCCTCGGCGACCTCCGTCGCGGCAGGCTGCTCAGCCTCATGCTGTTCAAATTCCCGCGCAGCACGCTCACGCTCGGCCTCGGCAGCCTGCTGGTGGGCGATAGCCTCCTGCTCTGCCACCTCGCGCGCAGCGGCACGCTTTTCCTCAAGGTCGTCGACAAGTTTTTTACCCTTAGCGAGTGCGCCCTTAAAGAAGCTTGAAGCGCTGGCTCCAATCGAAGAGAACGCAGATGCTATATCGGCATGGGGCGTCGCGACCGGTAGATCGGCCGAAAAATCGGTATCGCTCTCATAGGAAACGCGCTGCGGATACTCATCGTAATCGCTGGCGGAATCGTCGTACACATCCTGAACCACCGGAGCGGGTGCAGCGGTGTCCGGCTCGGGTGCAGGGCTGGGCTCGGGTTCCGTCTCGGGCTCGGTATCGACGACGGGCTCGTCGGCAGGCGCGGCGACAGGTTCAACCGAAGCAGGCTCGGGATCGATCGTCGGCTCCTCGCCCTCTTCGTAATCAAGCGTGCACGACTCGGGAAGCATCCCCAAGGCACGAATGGCATCAGAACCAAAGCGAATATTACCGGCAGCATTGCGATACAGCTTGGGCTCGGGCTCGCTCGGCTCGGCGACAGCGGGCGCCCCAATCGACTCGACGACATCCTCATCCGCGACCGGATCGGCAGCAACCTCGGCTTCAGCCTGAGCCTCGGGAGCAATGACACCAATCAGGGTTTCGTCAGCTGAGGCACCCTCAAAGCCATCGATCTGTTCGTCAAAAACTTCGCCCTGCTCGGATTCGGGAGCGACCGGCTGGCCAAACTCGTCCTCGGTGTAGGAGGGCTCTTCGTACTCGATCGTGTTACCGTAGTCGTTTTGCTGCTGGGCAGCGGCATACTCAGCCGCCGCGCGCGCCATCTCCTCGGCACGACGCTTTTGCTCACCAAAATAGTCATCAAACGGAATGTCGTTGGGGAACTCGTTTTCGCCCTGGTAAGGGGCAACGTTATCCATGACACCGAGCATCGCGGCTACAGAAGACTTATTGCAGACCGCACCGGACGTATAGGGAAGAACAAAACGGTTGGCAATGATATTGGCCGCGTTGGCGAGCGCCACAAGAGAGGCGAGGATCGCAACGATCCAAAGCAGAACCTTAAGAGCGCCGGGGAGCGGCAGTATACGCAGAATGGCGACGGCAGCGGGGACAATCGTGGCGACCGGCAGCATCTTGGCGATGAGCGCGCGATATGGCGCATACGGTTCGCGAGCGAGGAGCTCGGCACGCGGAGAATCGTAATGGGCGACAACAACCACCGGACGGTTGCGCGGAGATGCAAGCGGACCTGTGGCCTTGTGATAGGCAATGACATTTTGACTCACGCCCGTCTTGCCCAGGCGAGAAATAACAGGGCGACCGGTACGCTCGAGCACATACAACACGGCACCGACGATGGCCAGCAGAACACCGATTAAGCCGATGCTGCCGCCAATACCCATAAGCAGGGCACCGGCAAAAGACAGAATGCCTGTGACGGCAAATGCCAGCCTGCTGGGTGCAGGAGCGTTAAATTCCTGGACTTCGGGATCAAAGCCATGATTGCGGAAGATCTGGGCGATATCCTCGGCAGCCAAACGCTCTTCTTCGCTGCACGCCGGCGTGATGCCCGTGCCCTGTAGCAGATGATTGATATAGTTCTGGGTGTTCGCCATGTGCGCTCCACATCCATAATCCGACAAATAGGCCCAATGCTTGCACATTAGAACCGTATATAGTCGAAAGTATACCCCGAGCGAACGCAATCGGCCGAAATCTGGGCATCTTAACGCACTGAGCGGACAAGGATATAGCCTAATCTCCATATCGGATTAAAATCATGGCATCAAATAACCTTCCCATGCGAGGATTCTATGACGGTAAGCGATATGACCGCGACAAACAAAACAAATGCGCCAGAACCCGGTTTCGACAAAACCGCCCAGCGTATCCTCAACCTTTTCTTTGTCCTCAACAGTTCCCCCGAGCCTCTAACTACCGAGCAGATCGTGCTGGATTCTGACCTAGGCTACGGATCGGGCAACGTCGACTCGGATAAGCGAAAATTTCGCCGCGACCGCGACAAGCTGCTCGAACGGGGCATTGTGATCAAGGAAGTTCGCGCCGCGGGTGCCCAGGAGACCGAGGAGAGCGCCTGGACAATCGACCGTGAGCATACGTTTGCCGCGGGCGGCTTGATCACCGCAGACGATGCCGACATTCTGCTAAACGCTATCGATCAGACCCTCACCACGGGCTCTTCGGCCTTTGCGACCCCGCTCGCCGACATACGCTCCAAAATTGCCTATCTTACCGGCGAGACGAATACGGCCGAGCCCCCCGTTGTTCACTCGCCGACGGTCGATGCGGTATGGAGCGCGTTTGCCGACCGATGCGCGCTGCGTTTTTTGTATCAAAACGGACGGGGTGAGCAACGACAACGCACTGTTTGCGTCTACGGCATGTTCGAGCGCGAAGGAACAGCCTACTTTTGCGGCCTAGATGACGCCACCGGAAAAATCAGAACCTTTCGCTGCGATCGCATCGTTCGTGCGTGGCGTCCATCGCGGGCCTACGCCATTCCCGCAGACTTCAATCTCAACGATTACCTCTTCTTTGAATTCGATTTCTCCGATTGCCAGCCCGTCACGGCAACTTTCTCGTTTGCTCCGCAAGCTCAATCCGACATGGTCCACGGCCTCACACGTGGGCGAGGAAGGCTCGAGCACGCCAAAGACGGCTGGACCTGGACCGTTGACGTTCGCGACCTGAATGCGGCGGCGTCATTTTGCATGGAACACAGCGTTGACGGTATGAGGCCCGTAGCGCCCAACGAACTCAAGCAGGCGTGGAACCGCCTCATCGAAAGGACAGTGAGCGCTCATGGCCGTGCGTAAGCTCACCAGCGAACAAAGGCTCTCGCGCTCCATCGACATTATGGAGGCACTCTATGCCGCCGGCGAGGCGGGCATGACGCGAGACGAGATCTGCAGTCGCTTCGATATCTCCGGAGCTTCGCTCGACGAGATCATCGGCATCATCTCGACGCTCGCAGACCGCGAATCGGGCGCGCGCATCATTTGCGAATGCCGCGATGAACGTGTGGTTCTCATCGGCGATGCGGGCCGTGTGCTGCCGCTTCGCCTGAGTGCCGCCGAGGGCGCCGTACTCAACCATGAATTGGAGTCGCTCGGAATCGAAGAGTGCGCGGCGGCGCGCATCCGGCGCGCACTCCTTCCGGCGGAACTCGGATACAACCAACGCGTTGACGATACCGTCGCCCGCGGATCTTATTGGCAGCAACTCTGCTGTGCAATTCAGGATGGTGTGCGATGCCTCGTCACCTACCGCTCCCTGGACGACCAGCATCCACGCAGGCGATTGATCGACCCCCTAAAGATCACGACCAACGGCGACCAAACGTACCTGATTGCCTGGGATGTCGAGGCAGACGGGCAGCGCTCCTACCGTATGGACAAGATCGAGGAGCTTCTGCTGACGGAGGACTCCGTCGTGCGTCACACGACCGAAACCACGTCCCTGCACGATTCCCTTGCACAGGCAAGCCAGAGCGTTAAGCTCCTGATGCCGCTCGATATGGCAGAACGCGTGAGGTGGGCAGGTATCAGGTCAATTAAAGCCGATGGGGAGGGTACGGCAAGCGTGACCGTTTCCTATAGCTCCGAAAACTGGCTGTTTAGCCAGATTATCGCAGCGGGCGGAGCCATCCGCATCGCAGACGACCCCGCCCTTTCAAAGCGCCTATGTGATGCCGCCGAGGCAATGGCCTTCCGTTCTTAGCGATGGCGTTCGTGCGCTTGGCGCCATAACTGAAGATAGTGGCCGATCTGCGCCGTTTCGATGCGCTGATACGAGCTGGTAGGCAGCGATGTCAGAAATTTCTTGCCGTAACCCTTCGTCACCAGACGCGGGTCGGCCAAAATCAACACGCCGCAATCGGTCGATGAACGAATCAGGCGACCGGCCGCCTGCTTGACCTCGAGAACCGCCTCGGGCAGCGAGTAGCGTACCCAGGCGCGGTCCTCGCGCAGATTGCGCTCGCACGAGAGAGGATCGGTGGGGCTCGAGAATGGCAGCTTGGGGATAATGACGCATCTCAGCGTTTCGCCGCTGGCATCGAAGCCCTCCCAAAAAGCCTTGAGAGCAAAGAGCGACGAGGTCGACTCGTTGATAAAGCGATCGCGCAAGCGACGGGGAGACGTATTGCGCTGCTGACAATTGAGTTCCAGGCCGGCACGCGCCAGCTTGGGCTCAACCCGAGCGTACAGGTCTTCCATATCGCGGCGATTGGTGAACAGCGTGAGCACCGACCCGCCCATGGCAAGATGGGCATCGACCAGTACGCGCTCGAGCGCGGACAGATAGCCCTCGCGGTCGCGAGGGTCGGGAATGTCCCCCGCCACGACTACGGCCATGTTCGAATCGAAGTCATAGCTCGAATCCAGATGTAGTGACGAGGATGCCGAAGCAGCGATGCGATCGAGGCCTACGGCATGGTTAAAGTGCTCAAAGCTCTTGGACACCGTCATGGTTGCCGAGGCAAAGATGGCCGTATGTACCTCGGGCAGCCACTCGTTCGCCAGGGCCTCGCCGATGTCGATGCGCTCGGCGGTCATGGATTCTCCGCCCGCACGTAGGCGGCGGTTGACCTGCAGCGAGTACACATAATGCTCGTCGGTGCCGTCAATGATGAGCTTGAGGTTCTCGGCCAGCTCGTGCAGACGGCGCGAAATATCGCCCAGGTCGACGACGACCTCGGGTTTATCGGCAGCGACAGCCTGCACCAGCGCGGCAACATTTTTATCCGCCTGCTCCAGGGCATCGATAGCAGCGCTGGCAGACTGCAAGAAGTCATGCCAGTCATCCGACTCGCGCAACTCGGGGCCAATCCACAGATTTGCGCTGTCATAGCCACCGCGGGCGCGACGGCCGAGCTCACGCACGCCGTCAAACACCTCGGCGAGTGCCATGCTCGCGCGTGCGACCGTAGACGTCGCCTTCGCGGTGAGCCCCAGATAAAGCGTGGAGCCTTCGGATATCGCCAAATCACGAGATACCTGGCTCAATGCACCGGAGCTCGACCCGCCAAGGCGCTCAAATAGCACACGAGATTCGTCTGCCGAGACCACGCGCGCCCACTGGCGGCGCGCCTCGCGCTCGATGGAATGGGCCTCGTCGATTACCCAGTGGCGGATGGGAGGCAAAATTCTCCCTTCGGCCGCAACGTTGCGAAACAGCAGGGAATGATTTGTGACCACGACATCGGCATGCGCCGCGCGACGACGGGCACCGTGGACGAGGCATTTATCGGGGAAGAACGGACACAGGCGGCGAGCGCATTCGCGCGAGGCCGTCGTAAAGTCGGGGCGGTTGACGCTGCGCCAGCGAATGCCGAGCGAATCGAGGTCACCATCGGCAGATTGGCACACATACGCCATGATCACCGCAACCGCTGTGAGCGTGTCGGCAGGATCGCGCTTGGTGGTAATCTCGGCCTGACTTCGGCTCATGCGCTCGAGTTTGCGCAGGCACGGATAGTGGTCATATCCCTTGAGCGCACAGAATGACAAGCCTCCGTCCAGCTGTTCGGCGAGTTTTGGCAGCTCGTGGTACATAAGCTGATCGGCAAGATTATTCGATTTGGTCGCAATGCCAACGGTAATGTTGTTTCGGCGGGCGGCCTCGGCAAAGGGCACGAGATACGCCATCGATTTACCGACGCCCGTACCGGCCTCTATCACGCGATGCGTATCCGTAACCAACGCGTCGCGCACCTCGAGCGCCATGGCAATCTGCTCGTCGCGCGGCTCATATGTGGGATACATGCGGTTGACTAGGCCACCAGGGGCATAATCCGCCTCAATCTCTTCGCGACTCGGCATGTTAAGAACCGGCAGCTCGTCGGCATCCACGCGATCATCGGCGCGATCGGCCTTGAGCACGTCGGCGCGGGCGGCGGCAAGCGAGAAAATCGAGCCGGGGTTTTGACCTGCCAAAAACGAGAAAATGGGACGATAGGACCAAGGAACATCCGCGTGCATATCCGCCAGACGCGCCATAAGGCCCTGCGGCAAGTCCGTAAGGGCAACCAGCAGCACGCGCCACACCCCACACAGGGCATCGACATCGGCGTTTGCGCGGTGCGACACGGAGTCGCAGCCAAACAGATCGGCCATAAAGGACAACTTGTGCGATGCCAGGCGCGGCAGCGCGATACGGGACAGTGCCAGCGAATCGATCCAGATGTCGCTGACGTTGACACCGCCCTTGACCGATTCGATGAACGATCGGTCAAACGTGGCATTGTGCGCGATAACCGGGCACCCGCCCACAAAATCGGCGAGCGCTGCCACGGCCTCTACAGCCGAGGGGGCATCGGCCACATCGGCGTTTGTGATGCTTGTGAGCTTAGTGATTTCGGCAGGGATCAGCTGCTTGGGATGCACAAACGTGTCAAAGCGGTCAACGACCTCGCGGCCCGAAAGACGGGCCGCGGAAATCTCGATAAGCTCGTTGTCCTGGACCGAAAGACCCGTGGTCTCGGTATCGAGGACGATAACATCCTCCTCGATAAGGCCAAACGATTGTGTGCGGGCACGCTCGGCGAGCGTTGCATAGGAATCAATGACAAACTGCGGCGTTCCAGGAGATACAGCGTCCTCGATTAGCATGCAATGCCCGCTCGACGGAGACCCATGCGAATCAGACTGTCACAGACCTTCGGGAAGGTCATGTCTTTGGTATGACGGATCTCGTCCGGATACAGCGACGTATCGGTCATACCTGGAATCGTATTGGTCTCGAGGATGACGGGGCCGTCCTCGCTCACGATAAAATCGCTGCGCGAAATGCCCAGACAGCCGAGGGCTCTGTGGGCCGCACAGGCAAGTTCCTGGGCACGAGCATAGTTTTCGGGCGAAATCTGCGCCGGAATACGGTGGATATCCGTGGGATCGACGTACTTCACATCCAGGTCATAGAACTCACAGTCCTCAGGCTTGCGAATCTCGACGATCGGCAGGGCGCGCACGTCATCCTCGCCGTAGACGCCTACGGTAATCTCGGTTCCCTCGATGCACTTTTCGACCAGCACCTTATCGCCGTACTCAAAGGCCTTGGCGATGGCGGCAGGCAGCTCAGAGGGCTCGTGTACCAGGGAGATGCCGTAGCTGGAGCCGTTGACGGCGGGCTTTACAAAGCAACGCTCGCCGCAAATCTCAACGATGCGATCGATATCAACCTCGTCGCCCGCCTCAAGCGCCAAACCGGGGGCAATGGGGATGCCTGCCTTGGCATACAGAAGCTTTGAAACCTCTTTATCGGCGCCACACGCGCTGGCGAGCACACCCGACGCCGTATAGGGGATACCCAGCGTCTCCATGGCTCCCTGCATGGCGCCATCCTCGCCGCCGGCGCCGTGCATGGCGATAAACGCCACGTCAAAATCGCCAGTTGCCATAGTCACCATAAAATCATCGGCAGCCGTATCGAGCAGCTCCACCGAAGTGTAGCCAGCCTCCTTTAGGGCCACCACGACGTTTTTTCCCGAATTGAGCGAAATCTCGCGCTCGGCGGAATGGCCGCCCGCCAAGACCGCTACGTGCATGTTCTCTAGGCTTTTACCCGGCATGGGCAGACTCCTCCTCTATGATTTCTGCAGCTGATACCATATTGTAGCGATACCCCCTACGTTTCCCCAAAATCGAAAGGCTTCCATGAAACCCAGGACTAAATCTCAGGACATTCGCGACTTGAGCCAAAACGATATTCGCGAGCTCGTGGCCGAACTCGGCCAGCCCGCTTTCCGCGCGAAGCAGCTCATTGAATGGGTTTTTGAGAAGAACGTTTGTTCGTTTGACGATATGACCAACCTTCCCAAGGCTTTTCGCGAGCAGTTAAAGGAGGCATTTGCCTTCGACACGCCGACCGAGCTCACCAAGCAGGTGTCCAAGGACGGATCTCGTAAATACCTACTCGAGTACCACGATGGCATTTCTGTCGAGACCGTCGGCATGCCCCGTCGTAACAAGCTCTCTATCTGCGTATCCACCCAGGCCGGCTGCGGAATGGGCTGCGCTTTTTGCGCTACCGGCCTCAACGGCCTCAGG
The DNA here is from genome assembly GCF_052121795.1 of Collinsella sp. LCP19S3_B7. NCBI lineage: Bacteria > Bacillati > Actinomycetota > Coriobacteriia > Coriobacteriales > Coriobacteriaceae > Collinsella > Collinsella sp. LCP19S3_B7. Next base: position 171,929 of record NZ_JBQKDO010000002.1, on the reverse strand, counting down.
CGCTCGCTGACCGCCCAGGAAATCGTCGACCAGGTACTGCACGTTTCCAATGACTTTGGCGAGCGCGCGACAAGCGTAGTGTTCATGGGCCAGGGCGAGCCTTTTGCCAACTACGATGAGGTTCTTAAGGCACTGCGCATCCTTAATGACCCCGACGGTATCGGCATTGGAGCGCGCCATCTCACCGTGTCTACCAGCGGTGTTATTCCTGGTATCCGTAAGTTTGCCGACATTCCCGAGCAGTTCACCCTAGCTGTCTCGCTGCACTCCGCCATTCAGTCCACACGCAATAAGCTCATGCCCGGTGTCAAGAAGTACACACTCCTGCGCCTCCACGAGGCACTGCAGCTCTACACCGAGAAGACCGGCCGCCGTCCGACGTACGAATATGCCATGATCGAGGGCGTCAACGACACCAACCCCGAAATGCAGGCGCTCTGCGACTTCTGCGAGGGCACGCTGTGCCACGTCAACCTGATTCAACTCAACGATATTGAGGGCAGTCCGCTCAAGCCGTCACCGATCCATAAGGTAGAAGACCTTCAACGCCGGCTTGAGTCCCGTGGTATCGAGACCACGATCCGCAACTCTCGTGGCAACGATATCGATGCGGCTTGTGGCCAACTCAAGCAGCGTTTCAAAGTTCAGAAGAACGCGTAGGGGAGACCAGCCTAAACGTTTCATGTGAAACATCAGAAAGCCCCGGTTGCTTAATTGCAACCGGGGCTGTTTCATATTCATCGATTACCAGCATCATACGATTGTCCAGCATTATTTAGGACGATATTAGGGATCCCTGTACTGGTGATCAGACAAGGAACCCTTTGAGAATAGATGAGTCATTGTTAGGTACCTAAAAGCCTACATTTTCCCATTGATGATTAACCCAATCTTGGTTGATCTTTGGATTCTTAGTCATCTGAGCCGTACGCATGGCAACGTCCTCAGTCATAACATCCATTTTCTTTTTTGAGGTATCAACGATATCCTGTGCTCCGCGAAGTAAACGACCACGTAATTCATCATCTGTCACAATCTTATAACCGGCAAAAGCGCCAACTGCAACAGTTGCAGCCAAAGCGACAGCAGTCAGAACTTTATTCCTCATCCTGACCTCCTTGATCAAACTGAATGATTTCGCCAAGGATGCGAGAGAGTTCCTCTTCATCCTTAAATTCAATCTCGATCTTGTTCTTTCCTCGCGAGCTCTTTACGCGAACGTTCGTGTTAAACACCTGACGCAGAACGCGTGCCGCCTTCTTAAAAGACTGAGGGGTTGCGGTTCGAGGCGTTTTTGGTGTCTCTCCGGCAGAAAACAACGGAGCAAGATTTTCTGTCGCGCGGACGGACAATCCTTCCGCAACAACCTTCTCAGCTAACTTAATGCGTGCATCTTCGTATGGAACTGCAAGAATTGCACGAGCATGGCCAGCAGTCAGCTTACCTTCAAAGATCATCTGCTGAACAACCTCTGGAAGATCAAGTAGGCGCAGCGAATTGGTGATTGCAGAGCGTGACTTGCTAACAGCCTTCGACAAGGCCTCTTGAGTCATGCCACTCGCATCGATGAGCTGTCGATACCCCTTAGCCTCTTCGACCGGATTGAGATCAGAGCGTTGCAGATTTTCAATCAATGCAAGCGCAAGCATCTGTTCATCATCAACATCTTTTATGATGACAGGAACTTCCTCAAGTCCAGCAAGCTTAGAAGCCTGATAACGGCGCTCACCCGCGATAATCTCATAGCCTTTACCATGCTTGCGTACAAGAAGCGGCTGAAGAACGCCATGCTCCTGAATCGACTCACTTAACTCTCGAAGCTCGGTCTCATTAAAATGAATTCGGGGTTGGTTGGGGTTCGGAACGATATCTTCGATTGGAAGTTTAGTTTCCGAAGCAGTATTGGATGCAGACGTCGCAGATCCACCGGTCTCATATTCTGCTTCGGAGACCAATGCATTGAGTCCGCGACCCAAACCGCCACGCTTCCTTGGACTAGGCACGCTTGATCACCTCTTTGGCAAGGTTCATATACGCCTTTGCACCCTTATTTTGCGGCGCATATGTAATTACCGGCTCACCGAACGATGGTGCTTCTGATATTTTAACCGTACGCGGAATCAAGGTCTTAAATGCCTTATCGCCAAAGTACGACTGCACTTCTTCGACAACCTGATTTGAGAGCGATGTTCGCGAATCATACATCGTCATAAGCACACCATAGGTATCAAGGCTCTTATTTAAGCGTGTTTTGACCATCTTCATCGACTCAAGCAGCTTCGTGACACCTTCGAGTGCGTAATACTCGCACTGAATTGGAATCAGAACACTGTCCGCCGCCGTCAACGCATTAATGGTCAACAAGCCAAGTGAAGGTGGACAGTCGATAAATATAAAGTCAAACTCATCCTTAACAGGCTCAAGCAGATCCTTCAAGCGCGTTTCTCGTGCAATCGCACTTACAAGCTCAATTTCGGCACCTGCAAGCTGGATAGTAGCCGGAATTACAAATACCTTACTGCAATTTGTATCCAGAACAAGCGATTCTGCCGGAACATCATTCAGCAATGCATCATAGATGCAGTTATCAAGTTCTTCTTTTTCGATTCCAAAGCCGCTCGTGCTATTACCCTGTGGATCAAAATCGACAATCAGCGTCTTTCGACCCTGTTCACCCAGTGCTGCTGCAAGGTTTACTGCTGTGGTGGACTTACCCACACCACCCTTTTGATTGATGATTGCAATGATACGCGTGTCTTTTGCGCTCTTTGAACGCTTAACGTCGCGAAATCCCACGGTCCCTCCTGGTGTATTTTAAGCTGTTAAACGGAGGATGTTTCACGTGAAACATTCCGATTCATCATCTGTTATGTTTCACATGAAACATAACAAGTAATTACTATCAATTATGTTTCACGTGAAACATCTAGGCAAGCGGATTCTTCTTCGCCATGCCATTAGCACGTGGAAGCGAAATGGCTGCCGGACGAGATTTTTTTAGAATGATAAACTCGCGATGACCCAAGCCATTAGGCAAATCTAAATCATCTGTCATAAGTGTGGTGAACCCGCATATGCTAGCGGCAGTTAGACCAGACTGAAGTTCAACGTCTGAAGGGTTTCCCTTAGTAATAACAAAGAGACCATTATCTATTAGAAATGGTGAAGCATACTCGACGAGAACTGGTAAAGGTGCAAGTGCACGAGCAGTGACAACAGCAAACTGTTTCTTATGGCTTCGGGCATATTCTTCAAGACGATCATGAACCGCGTGAGCATGCTTGAGACTGAGAGCCTCAACAAATGAGTTGACGGCAGCAACCTTCTTGCCAACCGAATCGATATAGGTAGCCTTACGTCCGCTAGCAATTGTCAAAGGGATACCAGGAAACCCAGCACCAGTACCCATGTCTAACAAAGCGCCTTCTGGAGCTATGTCTATATAGGGAAGCAACACAAGCGAATCAAGAATATGAAGAACAGCGGCATCTTCGATATTTAGGATGCGTGTAAGATTGGTGGTCTTATTAGCCTCCAATACAAGATCAAGATGCTCAATACAGGAGCGTAGGACATCATGGGAAACCTTCAAAGAATAGTCTTCGCAATACGAAATTAGACGACTAAGCATCTGGCTTGCCTGCTCATCGGTTAGTACAAACAAGACAAACTCCTATCTGACAAAAATCAGTGTATCAATAACTTTTGACAAAAAAAGGGGACGTGGAAACCACGCCCCCTTAAGATAAGCTCGTTTAGGTTATCGAGCAACAATCACAACATGACGATCGGGGTCAGAACCCTCAGAATGCGTGTCGACGGCGTCGTTGCCGCGAAGAGCAATATGAACCAGACGGCGCTCGTAGGCATTCATGGGCGGAAGCGAAACGCTTTTGTGAGTACGAACTGCCCGCTCGGCAGCAGACTGAGCCATAGAGGCAACCTTGTCCTGGCGGCGGCTCTTATATCCCTCGACGTCGACGACGACCGGATACCTAAAGCCAAGCTTGCGGCTCACCAACAGCGAGAACATAACCTGAAGGGCATCGAGGGTGCGACCATGACGACCAATAAGGACGGCAAGGTCGGGAGCCATTACATCAAGAATCAGTTCGCCCTCGTCGCCCTCATACTCATCGATAGGAGAGTTGGCGGCGTCGAAATGCGAAAGGATGGAACGAAGAATAGAAATCGCAACATCAGCAATGGTGTCGAGCTCTTCGTCCGTAAGCTCTTCACCAGCCTTGTAGCGCTGTGCAATCTCGAGATAATCGCCCGCGGCCTGCGGGGCAACCTCCTCAAGCATATCCTCGACGATCTCTTCAGACATAACGTACTCCAAAAGTTAGGTACCTAAATAAGATTACTATACCGCTACTTCTTCTTGTGCGGGCGCGGCTTCTTCTCGCGACGTGTGACCTCAACCTGCAGCGGGGCGTTCTTAAGACGCTCCTCCTCTTCGGCCTTAGCCTTCTCGATAACCTTCTGCGTCACAAAGATCTGCTGGATGACCTGCCAGGCAGAAGACACGTCGTAGTACAAAAGAACACCAACGGGCAGGCTCCAACCCATCCAGAGCATCATGACGGTCATGACGACGGCCATCATGCGCATGCTCTGGGCCTGCTGGCCAGTCTGATTGCGCGACATGTACAGCTGCGGAATCAGGGTCAGGACAGCAAACAGAATCAGGCAAACCAGCGCAGGCAGTGCGACCATAAAGCCATCGGCAAAAGAGGCACTCGGCGTGGTAGTCAGATCGGGCAGAATGTTGAAGAACGAGAAGGTGCCCTCGTTAAAGTACTGCGGCAGGTTGCGCAGAAGCGTAAACAGGGCGATGAGGATAGGCATCTGAATCAGAAGCGGCAGGCAGCCGGACAGCGGATTGAACTTGTTCTCGCTGTAGAACTTCTGCATCTCCTCGGCCTGACGTTGGGGATCGTCGGCGTAGCGCTCCTGGATCTCGAGCATCTTGGGCTGCAGCACCTGCATACGGGCCGTCGACTTGGTCGACTTGAGCATGAGCGGCGTCAGCAGCAGACGGACGATGACCACCAGGATAATGATGGACAGGCCCCAGTCGACCGCAAAGGTCTGGATGAGCTTGAGCAGCTCGAAAAGGATGTTAACGATCCAATCCCACATGTAATTTTTCCTCCGATAGCGAGTGCCCGCTAGGGCACAGGGTCATAACCGCCGACGTGCAGGGGATTGCAGCGAGCGATGCGCCTCACGGCAAGCCAGCAGCCTCTACAAACACCGTATTTCTCGATAGCCTGGACGGCGTAATGAGAACACGTTGGATAATAAATGCAGGCGTCAGGCAATAAGGGCGAAATAACCTGTTGATATATGCGAATAGGAGCGATGGCAACACGTCGCAAAACGTGATTGCTCATCGCTCCTCCCCGGCAACGCCGGCGCGTATCACAAGCGAACGCAATGCCTCGTTCATCTCCTCCGACGACGAGATCCTCGTCTTGGGGGTCGCGAACAAGATGATGTCATAACCCGCAACGGGAAATCCGCAGCTGCGGGCGGCCTCGCGCATCACACGCTTAGAACGGTTGCGCACAACTGCGCAACCGAGTCGTTTAGCACCAACGAAGGCGACCCTTCCAGAGTCGCCTTCGCCAACCGATTCACATATGGTCATTCGAATCAGAGGATGATTGAAACGACGCCCCTGACTGAACACATGCTCGAAATCTTGCCGAGACTTAATAGTCTTCATGCGAGATGTGTGTATCGCTGCTAGACAGTGAGACGCTTGCGGCCCTTGGCGCGGCGACGGGCGAGCACGGCACGACCACCCTTGGTGGCCATACGGGCACGGAAGCCATGGGTCTTGGCACGCTTACGCTTATTAGGCTGATACGTACGCTTCATCTTAAGTTCCTCCTGCTGCATTTCGAGTGTCCGCGAGGGCGCGGACGCAGATATAGACACGTGAGCTTGAAGATTGTAGGGAAATCAATGTTCAAATGTCAAGAAATCAAAGGTAAAAGGTTGCGCAGTTCACACGGTTCCGCCATAAGCCGGATGAGTTTTTGAGTATGACTCCAACTTTTCACGATATTTCACCGAGTTTTCGACAGGTCATGTTGCCAATGTTGAGAACTTTTCGCCCATTTTCCAAAGTTTTCAACATGTTTTGAAAACTTGTCGAAAGATGAGAAACATTGCGCGGTGAGCTACTATTTATCCGAAACCTTTTGAAAGATTGCGAGCGGCATGTCTGACGACTTTTACACCATGGTCGATTCCGGTGACCCGGCACCCGACAACGAGCACATCAACGGCGTACGCGAAGAGCGCGAAGAGGGCGAGCAGACATCGAAACAGACACCGAAAACCATGTATGCGGCGCGCATCGCCGTCTATGACGACATGCTTTCGACCCCGCGCGTGATCGTCATCGAGCCGCAAGACATCCGCACGTATCTGGAAGAGACGACTAACACCGTCTACCAGTGCATGAAAGAGCAAGGCGGACACATCTCACTCATGGTTATCCGCGAGATTGTCGAAAACTTTATCCACGCCCACTTTGCCGAGCCCATTATCTCGATCCTGGACGGCGGGGAAACTATCCGCTTTGCCGACCAAGGTCCGGGCATCGACGACAAAGAGCGCGCCTTCGACTTTGGCGTCACCAGCGCAAACAGCAAGATGAAGCGGTATATACGCGGCACCGGGGCAGGTTTTCCCATGGTGCAGGAATACCTGGAAAACGCCGGCGGGGCAGTCTCCATCGAAGATAACATGGGCAACGGCACCGTCGTCACGGTGAGCCTCGACCCCAAGCGCGTGCAGGAAATTGAGCGCGCGGGAGGGCGCGGGGCAGCCGTGCGCCCCGAGGCCCAGGGGTCGGAATACCCACTGCCGGGAGCATTTCCACAGCAAGCAATGATGACTCCGCAGCAAACCATGGCCGCGTCCCCACTGCAACAGCCCATGGTTTCGCAGCAGATGCATCAACCCGGCATGCCGCCCATGCAGGACCCCCAGCCCGCGGGACAGACGACAACTCAAGGCTCGGCAGAGTCCATGGTCCCGGCCGATTCGGATGCAGCCGCGATGCAGCAGGTGACGGGCATGCAAGGAGCTCGGCAGATGGGCTTCCAACCGTACCCGCAGGCATATCCGGGACAATATATGCCGCAGCAGGGATACTCCCAGCAATATATGCAGCAGTATCCCCAGGGCTATCAGCAGCCGTATCAGCAGATGCCGCAGCCGTACAATCCCTGGGCCCAGCAGATGCCGCCGCAGCCATACCAACAGTGGCCGCAAAGTTTTCAACAGCCGATGCCAACCATGCAGAGTTCTCAACAACCAGCAGCTCAAATGATGTATCCTAATGCGGCGAATCAATACGCACAGCCGCAACCGGACGTATTTGTGAGCGAGCGCGGCAACGCGGCGCTGGGATATCTGGCTCAAAACCAAGAGTGCGGCGCCACCGACCTGGCGCGAGCATTTGGAAACTCCGCGCCCACGTGGTCACGCACACTCAATGACTTGGCGCAGGCCGGCTTGGTAATCAAACACGGTCAGAAATACCATCTGACCGAACTCGGCAGCGCTCGCGTGCGTGCCCAAAGTTAAGGACGGGAGAGACAGTGGACGAGGAAGCAAGCATCATCCTGGAGGATGCCATCGCCTTTTGCCAGCGCGGCGGCCAAGATGCACGCCTCATCAACATGTTGGGGCAATCGCGTGCCGTGAACCTGACCGAGGACACCTTGACCATCGAGGCACCGTCGCGCTTTGCCATTGCGCAGCTCAAAAAGCACCAGCCGACTATCGAGCACTACCTAGAAGAGATTGCCTTTGCGCCGATCGCGCTCAACATCGTGGCCCCGCAGGGTCCCACGACGGGCGCCACAGGGGCGGCACCCGTCACTCCCCCTTTGACGACCGTCGCCCCCGTGGCGGCTCCGGAGACCAATGCGAGCGATGTTTCCCGTGAAACCATGCCCCACGCAACAGCCGCGCCGGTAGCAACCGCCCCCAGCGTTTCACACATGCCCGTCGCGCACGACGCGGCGCCGGGCGAAGAACCGGGCGTCGCGATTAAAAACACGCTGTCGGCCGACGATTTCCGCCGCATGATGAATCAGATGAAGGGCGTGACACCCGCCAAGAGCGCAAAACCAGTCTCGACATCGCCTGTGAGCGTGCCTGCGGCTGCGGCGCCGGGCGAGCAGAACGCCGATGGCGCGCCCCTCGTGGCCAACTCAAAATTCACCTTCGAAAACTTTGTCTACGGCCCCGAAAACAGCCACGCCTATCGTTCGGCGCTTAAATTCGCCGCACTCGCAGACGAACGCGGTACTTGCACATCCCTGTTCATCTATGGCAAATCGGGCTTAGGCAAGACCCACCTGCTGCTCGCTATCAAAAACGAGCTCGCCGAGAAGTCGCCCGAGATCAAAGTGAAATACGCCAACTCACAGGCATACATCGATGATCTGATGACAGAATTCGACCGCCAAAAGAAGAGTAACGCTCCCATCATGCAGGCATACCACGGCGTGGACGTGCTCATCATCGATGACATCCAAAACATCATCGGCAAACGCGCGAGCGTGGACTACTTTTTCCAGCTCATGGACGAGTTTATCCGCAACAACAAGAAGGTCGTGATTGCCGCAGACCGTGCGCCCAAGGACCTGAACATGGACGAGCGCCTGACCAGCCGCTTTAACGCCGGCATGCTCTGCTTGGTAGCAGAGCCCAGCTACGAGATGAAGTACAAGATTCTGCAGCGCTATTACGAGAACACGATCGCGGCGGCGCCCGAGGCGGGCGACGACTCGCTGCTGGCGGCCTACGGTGGCGACAGCGGACATCTGACTGACGAGCACTTTAAACACATGGCGGAGGTATCGGGCACCAACATCCGTGAGCTCGAGAGCTTCTGCGAGCGCTGCGCCGGGGAGGCGGGCGACCGCGAGCGCGAGGGTAGCGAGCTGAGCTTCGACGACATCGATGCCATCGCCAGCCAGTACTTCGACACGTCGGCCAAAAAGATCAACGTGCAGACAGTTCAGTCTGTTATCGAGGAGCAGTACGGCGTGACGCATGAGGAGCTCATTGGTCCGCGCCGCAATGCCAATATCGCCAAGGCGCGCCATATCGCCATCTACCTAGCGATCGAGATGTGCGAGATGACAACCACCGCCGTGGGTGCGGAGTTTGGCAACCGCAACCACTCGACCGTCAGCACGAGCTACAAAAAAGTCCAGAAGATGATTCAGGAAGACCGGACCGTGACCGAGAACCTCAAATCGCTACGAGACAAAATTACACTGCGCTCGTAGGGAAATAGGCACACCTGTTGAAAACTTGTCGAAACCGCGGGCATAAGGTGTCTAAAACCCAGCCCGCTCCGATGAAAAGTTTTGCGCAGGTTTTGAACGTGGAAAACGACCCCTGTTGCACACAGGGAACTGTCGATTCTCTTTTTGGGTTTGACCTGCATGTTTGGGAGTAATCAACAGTTTCGTCAGTACTATTACTATTATTGAGATATTTATATCTATAGAAAGGTATTAAAAGATGAAGTTCACCGTCAGCCAGAGCTCGCTTACGCAAGCAATCGGCGTCGTCATGAAGGGTGTCGCTTCGGCATCCACCCTCCCTATTCTGTCGGGCGTGCTCATCAAGGCACAAGACGGCATCTTGGAATTCCAGACCTCTAACTACACTATCTCGATTCGTCACCGCATCGCGGCACATGTGGAAGAGGAAGGTGAGATGGTAATCCCCTGCAAGATGCTCTCCAACATCACCAAGACCCTTCCCGATGCCCCAGTTACCTTTGAGCTTTCGGAGCGCCAGGTGCTGATCGGTTGCGAGAAGAGTTCCTTCCGCCTGAATACGCTCGATGCCAACGATTTCCCCGAGTTCCCGGCCTATGCCATCGAGAGCGCCGTTGAGCTCCCGACCGACATTCTGTCCGAGATGGTCAGCCGCGTGTGGCGCGTCACCTCGACCGACAAGGCCCGCCCCATCCTGGGCGGTGTGCATATGAGAGTCGAAAACAACACCGTGCGCCTGGTGGCGACCGACTCCTTCCGTCTGGCCGTGTGCGATACGCAGGTGGAGACCTCGACGCTCGAGGGCTCCTTTGAGCTCAACGTGCCGGCCGATGCCTTCAACGACGCCCTGAGCATCATGGCGAGCCAGGCGACCATTATGATCGGTGCCACCGACACCCAGGTTGTCTTTGAAGCCGGCAACACCACCTACGTGTCGCGCCGCATCGAGGGTGTGTATCCCAACTACAAGCAGCTCATCCCCGATTCGTGCGTAACGAGCGTCAAGATCGACGTGGCAGCTTTTAATGCCGCCCTCAAGCGCGTGGCGGTCATCGCGAGCGCCAACCCCGCCGTCAAGTTTGAGATCGATGCCGAGAACGGCCAGATGGGCCTGTCCTCCATCTCCAATGACCAGGATCTGGCGCAGGAGACGATCGATGTCGAGGCCGAGGGCGAGTCGGGCACCATTGCCTTTAACTACCACTACATCTTTGGCTGTCTCAACGCCCTGTCCAAGGAGAAGGAGATCACGCTGGAGCTCAAGAGCTACTCGCAGGCCGGCATCTTTAAGTCCTACGACAAAATCAACTATCTGTACCTGGTCATGCCGGTGCGCATCTAGCGGCGCCCTATGGCCATGTTCGCCCGCGATCTTTCCGTCGCGCGCTACCGCAGCTTCGATAGCTATCGCCTGGAACTGAGCGAGGGCGTGACGGTGCTCGCGGGGCCCAACGCGGCGGGAAAGACCAACCTCATAGAGGCGCTGCAGCTGCTAACGAGCGGCGCCTCGTTTAGGCATTCCACTGCCGTCGAGCTTGTGCACGACGGCACGGGTTTGTGCAAGGCCGAGCTTAGGCTCGAGGGCGATGGCCGCGTGCTGGACATGGGCCTATGCGTGGAGGACGGTAAGCGTTCGTTTAGCCGCAACGGCAAGCGATGTGCCGCCTCTGGCGTGCGCGGCGTGCTGCCGAGTGTTTTGTTCTGCCCCGATCATCTGGATATGGTTAAGCGTGGTGCCAGCGTGCGTCGCGCCGCGCTCGACGACTTTGGCGTGCAGCTGAGCGCCCGCTATGCCGATCTGGCAAGCGCCTACGGCCGCTGCGTGACGCAGCGCAACGCCCTGCTCAAAGAGACATGGTGCTGTCGCGAGATGCTCGGTGCGTGGAATGAGTCGATTGCCCGCGCCGGATCGGCCCTGCTGGTGCACCGCTTGGCCTTGCTCGATCGCTTGGATGCCCACGTGCGCAATGCCTACGGGCTGGTTGCGTCCGGGGAGGAGGCCGATGTGGCCTATGCGTCCACGTTGGGGGAGCTGCCCCAGACCGATGACCGCGAGGAGCTGAGGGGCTGGGCATACGAGCACATGCTCGCGGCGCTCGACGAGCGCGCCGACGAGGAAATCCGCCGCGGCGTGACACTCGTGGGTCCGCACCGCGACGAGATTGAGTTTTCGGTCGCCGGCCGCTCGGCTCGCTCGTTTGCCAGTCAGGGTCAGCAACGTACGTTGGTTCTGGCTTGGAAGGTGGCCGAGGTGGCCGTAGCCCGCGATATTCTGGGTACCGCCCCGCTGCTGCTTTTGGATGACGTGATGAGCGAGCTCGACGGCGATCGCCGCGCCGCTTTTTTGCAGCTGATCGGCGACGACATCCAGACAGTCATAACCACCACCAATTTGGGATACTTTACCGATGAGTTACTTGATCGAGCCAAGGTGGTGAGCATGGGTGAGGCATGCTAATTACGAGCGTGAGAACGGCACGGCTGCCTTCAGTGACTTTTTGGGTGCCGAGCGCCAGCGCATCTTGGCGTCGGCTACGCCCGAGCGTCGTGCGCAAATGGAGGCCGCCGAGGAATCGCGCGCGGTCTACCGTGCTTGGAACGCGGTGTGCTCGGGCACGCGCGAGGGCCGGCACGTGACGGGGCTGCGTTATCTTCCCGAGTCCAACGAGCTGCTGGTGTATCTCGATTCGCCCTCGTGGACACAGGAGATGACACTTTTGCGCGAGATAATCCGCGCACGCATGGAGCGTGCCGGCGCGCATGTGGATGGCCTGGTATTTAAGACGACCCGCCCCGGCCACACGCCGCCCGCGGCAAAAGAGCGCCTGCGCCCGGTCGCGCCCGAGCGCCCGCCCGCGCCGCATGCCGACCTGAATGAAGCCGAGCGTGCCGAGATCGAGCGCCAGGTGTCGCCCATCGAAGACCAAAAACTGCGTGAGGCCCTCCAGAACGCCATGAGGGCCAGTGCCGAGTGGGCCAAGGGCGTGCAAAGCAAAAAAGAGTCTTAAATCGCATCTGGTGGCCTTGTATAGGCAAATACCCTCGTCCCCGAGGGTATTTTTTACGATAAAATAGTAAGGCTATACAGATTTTCTTAACCGAAGGAGGACGTGTGGCAAACGAAAACGATTACGATGGCGGCGAAATTAAGATCCTCGAGGGTCTCGAAGCCGTCCGTAAGCGCCCGGGCATGTATATCGGCTCGACGAGCGCCAGCGGTCTGCACCACCTGGTGTGGGAGATCGTTGACAACTCCGTCGACGAGGCCATGGCCGGTTTCTGCACCGAGATTCAGGTGACGGTCCACGCCGACAACTCCATTACGGTCGTCGATAACGGGCGCGGCATCCCCGTCGACGAGCACCCTGTCAAAAAGATTCCGACGCTCGAGGTCGTCATGACGATCCTTCACGCCGGCGGTAAGTTCGATAACTCGGCCTATAAGGTTTCCGGCGGTCTGCACGGCGTGGGCATCTCCGTTGTCAACGCCCTGTCCAAGCGCGTGGTCGTACAGGTGCGCCGCGACGGCAATATCTACGAGATGGAATTCTCGCGCGGCAAGACCGTCAAGAAGATGGAGGTTGTGGGCACCTCGGATTCGACGGGCACCACCGTCTCCTTCTGGCCCGACGACGAGATCTTCGAGACCTGCGTCTACGATTTCGATACACTGCACAATCGTCTGCAAGAGACGGCGTTTCTCAATAAGAACCTCAAGATCGTGCTGACTGACGAGCGTGAGGCGGCTCCCCGCGTGGAGGAGTTTTGCTACGAGGGCGGCATCACCGACTTCGTCAAGTTCCTCAACGACGGCAAGGACGTCCCCGAGGCCTTTAAGGAGCCCATCTACATTGAGGGTAAATCGGACCCGGATGCGCCCGTGGCCAAGATGGGCGAGGTCGAGGTATCCCTGCAGTGGAACGCCGGTTATGGCGAGAACGTCATGTCGTTTGCCAACGACATCTACACCCCCGAGGGCGGCATGCACCTTGAGGGCTTCCGCACCGCCCTCACCCGCGTGATTAACGATTACGCCCGCAAGCAGAACCTGCTTAAGGAGAAAGAGGCCAATCTGAGCGGTGACGACGTGCGCGAGGGTCTCTCGGCCGTCATCTCGGTCAAGCTGCCCGATCCGCAGTTTGAGGGCCAGACCAAGGCCAAGCTCGGTAGTTCCTACATGCGCACGCTTACGCTTAAGATCGTGACCGACGGTCTTGCCGACTACCTTGAGGAGCACCCCAAACCCGCCCGCGAGATCGTCAAGAAGGCGCAGCAGGCCTGCAAGGCCCGCAACGCCGCCCGCAAGGCGCGCGAGGCGACCCGTCGCAAGAGCCTGCTCGAGACGGCGTCGCTGCCCGGCAAACTCGCCGACTGCTCGGTGCGCGATGCCGAGCTGACCGAGCTCTTCATCGTAGAGGGCGACTCGGCAGGCGGTTCGGCCAAGGACGGCCGTCGCCGAGACATCCAGGCGATTCTGCCCCTGCGCGGCAAGATTCTGAACGTCGAGCGCGTGGGCGACCATCGTGCGTTCTCGAGCGACACCATCCAGTCGCTGATCACCGCGATCGGTTGCGGCGTCACGACGAGCGCCGGCGACGGCGGCGACTTCGATATCACCAAGGCGCGCTACCACAAGATCATCATCATGACCGATGCAGATGTCGACGGTGCGCATATCCGCATCCTGCTGCTGACGTTCTTCTACAAGTACATGCGTCCGCTGATCGATGCCGGCTATGTCTATGTTGCCTGCCCGCCCATCTTTGGCATTAAGGTGCGCAACAAGATCCACTACGTGTATCCCAACGGCCGACAGCCCGAAGACGAGATTCTGCGCGACACCATTCAGAGCCTGGGCCTGAACCCCGACGACAACGACGAGGACGGCAAGGCCAAGGATGGCAAGATCACCAAGAAGCGCAAGGGCTATACCGTCCAGCGCTACAAGGGCCTGGGTGAGATGGACCCCAAGCAGCTTGCCTCGACGACGATGGACCCCAAGACCCGCATTTTGCAGCGCGTGACGATCGAGGATGCCGTGGTGGCGGACCGTGCCGTACGCGAGCTCATGGGTTCCGAGGTGGGCTATCGCCGCGAGTACATTGAAAAACACGCGCATGATGCACGCTTCTTAGATGCCTAACCTGTTCGGCTTTCCCAGCCACCGCACCTTCGCCCTCAATCGTCGGTTGCGTACCCAAGTACGCTTCCCTCCTCTTTCGGGCGAATCTGCGGCACCTGGAAAAGCCGTCTCCGTGGTAGGGAACTAATGGACCACGCAAACCATGAGGAGGTAACGTGGCAGACGATATCAACAACAACGAGGGTATGGACGAGGCCGGCGACGCCGGTATGCCCGATGATCTGAAGCGCCTGCTCGCCCGCGCCGAGCAGGGCGAGGACGGCGATCCGGATTCCTACAACCCCGATGTCGAGGATGAAGAGGAAGAGGATGACGACGCCGAGCTCGAAGAGAGCTTTGGCGCGGTCGATCGCGGCGCCTCGGCCGGCGAGGACATCAACGGCGGCCAGCTCCAGATTTCGGAGTTTGGCCGCGAGATGAAGCAGTCGTTTATCGAGTACTCGATGTCGGTCATTACGGCACGCGCCCTGCCGGACGTGCGCGACGGCTTAAAGCCGGTGCACCGCCGCATCCTGTACGCCATGAACGAGAGCGGCATCTACCCCAACCGCCCGCACAAGAAGTCGGCCTGGACGGTCGGCGAAGTTATCGGTAAGTACCACCCCCACGGCGACTCCGCGGTCTATGAGACCATGGTTCGTCTGGCGCAGTGGTTCTCCATGCGCACGCCGCTTATCGACGGCCACGGCAACTTTGGCAACATCGACGGCGACGGTGCCGCAGCTATGCGTTACACCGAGAGCCGTCTGGCAAAGCCCGCCATGGAGCTGCTCCGCGACCTGCAGAAGGATACCGTCGACTGGCAGCCCAACTACGACGAGTCGCTCGCCGAGCCCGTGGTACTGCCCGCACGCTTCCCCAACCTGCTGGTTAACGGCAGCCAAGGCATCGCTGTAGGCATGGCCACCAATATCGCCCCGCATAACCTCACCGAGGCGATCGAGGCCACCTGCTACCTGATCGACAACCCCGACGCCACCGTCGACGAGCTCATGCAGATTATGCCCGGCCCGGACTTTCCCACCGGTGCCATCATCATGGGTAGTGCCGGCATTAGGCAGAGCTACGAGACCGGCCGCGGTTCGATCACCGTGCGCGCCAAGGCCCATGTGGAGTCCACCAAGACCGGCCGCAGCCGCCTGGTCTTTACCGAGATTCCCTACATGGTCAACAAGGGCACCCTGCAGGAGAAAATCGCCCAGCTCGTAAACGACAAGCGCATCGAGGGCATCTCGGATATGCGCGACGAGTCCAACCAAAAGGGCATCCGTCTGGTCATTGAGCTCAAGAAGGGCGTTATCCCGCAGGTCGTACTTAACAACCTGTATAAGTACACCTCGCTGCAGACCACCTTTGGTGCCAACAACCTGGCACTCGTCAATGGCGTTCCTAAATGCCTGAGCCTGCGCGAGATGCTGCAGCACTACATCGACCACCAGGTCGACGTAGTCACCCGCCGCACCCACTTTGACCTTAAAAAGGCCCAGGCCCGTGCACATATCCTTGAGGGCTACCTTATGGCCCTCGACCATATCGACGAGGTCATTAGCATCATTCGCTCCTCGCAGACCGATGCCGAGGCCAGCAGCCGGCTGATTGAGCGTTTTGGCTTTACGCCCGAGCAGACCACGGCCATCCTCGAGATGAAGCTGCGTCGCCTGACCGGCCTGGAGCGCGACAAGATCCAGGAAGAGCTGGACGGCCTGCGCCGTGCTATCGCCTACTACGAGGACCTGCTGACGCACGAGGAGAAGATTCTGGGCGTCATCAAGGAAGAGATGCGCGAGATCTCCAAGAAGTTTGGCGACAAGCGCCGTACCGAGATCAGCCAGGTCGAGAAGGATCTGGACGTCGAGGACCTCATCGCCGACGAGGACATGGTCGTGACGATCACCCACACCGGCTATGTGAAGCGTATCCCGGTGGCCGCTTACCGCGCCCAGAAGCGCGGCGGCAAGGGCGTGTCGGGCGTCAACCTTAAAGAGGACGACGTTATTGACGAGATGTTTATCGCTTCCACCCACGAGTATGTGCTGTTCTTCTCGAGCAAGGGCAAGGTCTACCGTCTGAAGGTGCACGAGCTGCCGGTTGGTACGCGCCAGGCACGCGGCACCGCAATCGTCAACCTGCTTCCCTTCGAGGAGGGCGAGAAGATCGCGAGCGTCATTAGCTGTCGTGAGTTCCCCGCCGATGAGTACCTGATGTTTGCCACCAAGAACGGCATGGTCAAGAAGACCGTGATGAGCGCCTATGATCGCAGCCGCCGCGATGGCCTCATCGCCATCAATCTGAGGGACGACGACGCGCTGCTCGCCGTGCGCCGCGTACGCGAGGGCGACAAGATCATCATGGCCACCACTGCGGGCAAGGCGATCATGTTCCCCGAGGACCAGGTTCGCGCTACCGGCCGCGACACCAGCGGTGTCCGCGGCATTGGCATGAAGGACGGCGTGAGTGTCTTGGGCATGGAGGTCACCAACGGCGAGGGTGACCTGTTTGTCATTACCGAGTGCGGCTACGGCAAGCGCACGCCGGTCTCGGATTATCCGGAGCAAAACCGCGGCGGCCAGGGTGTCTACACCATCCAAATGACCGAGCGCAAGGGCAACCTTGCGGCCATGAAGGCGGTCGGCCCGCAGCATGAGCTGTTTATCGTGACGGAGGGCGCGACGGTCATTCGCGTCAAGACCGACGAGATCAGCCAGACCGGTCGAACCACGCAGGGTGTCAAGATGATGACCGTAAGCGATGACGACCGCGTGTGCGCCGTTGCCCGCATGACGGCCGCCGAAGAGAAGCCCGAGGGCGAAAGTGCCGAGACCGCAGACGTCACCGAAGAGGCCCCAGTCGACCCAGGCCACGGCAACGACATACCAGAAGATCTCCTAGACGAGTAAGAGGACCTAGCTGGTAAAAATCATCAGACCCCATATATCGGCGGTCGGCGCACTGCGCGCCGACCGCTTTTTTGAAAACCTTGGGACCCCATGGTCGCTGGGCTGGCGAGATAGTGTTGGTTTGTCGCGAGTTCCGCACGCAAAGAAGGCCACTTAATGTGGCCTTCGTCTTGCGCAGGACTGCCCGAGCAGCAAACCAACACTATCTCGCCAGCCCAGCGACCACCCCTCCCAAAGATTTTCAAAAAAGTTGTTGACGCGCGCGTAACGACTCGTCTAATATATCCCTTGCGCGATGGACCTGTAGCTCAGTTGGTTAGAGCGTCCGGCTGATAACCGGGAGGTCACAAGTTCGAATCTTGTCAGGTCCACCACTTTCTTTCGCAATAAACACCCCAGCGAGAGCCGAGTCGCCGCTGGGGTGTTTATTACTGTCTCCGTGGGGGTTTAGCTCAGCTGGGAGAGCGCGGGCTTTGCAAGCCTGAGGTCAGGGGTTCGATCCCCCTAACCTCCACCATGATGGACCTGTAGCTCAGTTGGTTAGAGCGTCCGGCTGATAACCGGGAGGTCACAAGTTCGAATCTTGTCAGGTCCACCATCAAAACGTTAAGAGCCCTGGGGCATTGCCTCGGGGCTTTTTTCTTACCCGTTGGAGCAGTTAATTTGGGACGGGGCTTTTTTGGCTACCCTGTTCTGCGCAGCCTCAGTTTCTAGACCTGCCGCTGGGTAGCTAAAAAAGCCCCGTCCCAAATTAACTACTTTGATTTTGTGTGCTGGGCGAAAGATTGGGTAGTATAGCTATTCAATGCGGCGACCCTGCCGTGTGTTAACCGCTACGTACCGGAGGTGTTCCATGGTTCGTGTCGACATAGAGACCATCGTCATGGCCGCCGGTCCCGTGCCATCGCTGATCGTCTTGCGCGAGCGTTGCCGTAAGTCGGATTCGTCCGCGCCGCTGCGCTCTCTTTCCATCCAGACCGGTTCCTACGAGGCAGCGGCCATCAGCCGCGGTATCGATACCGGCCGCACCGATCGCCCCATCACCCACGATCTTTTGCTCGATACCATCGAAGTGGTGGGAGCGAAGATCGAGCGTATCGAGATCGTGCGCGCCGAGCCGCCGGTGTTCTACGCGACGGTCGTCGTGCACACCGATAGGGGCGAGCATATGCTTGACGCGCGACCGAGCGACGCTATCGCCCTTGCCGTGCGCAGCAATGCCCCCATGTTTGTGGAGGACGACATCATGAATCGCTTGGGCACCGTCTCTCCGCTTGCCGACGAGGTTGACGACGAGAGTGAGTTCGAGAAGTTTGACGAGTTTGTCCACACGCTCTCGCCCGATGATTTCTAAATGTCGGTTGAGCACGATGCACGGCGAGCGCTGATGGGCACCAGTGTGTCGACCGAAGCAGCCGCTATCGCGCGTGAGGCCCATATGCGCGCCGAGGCATTTGAGGCCGCGCGCATTGCGTATGTGACGCAGGCTCGCACCCTTCGCGAGCGCCGTGACTCCTATATCAAGATGGTTGTTGTCTCCGCGCTTGCCGCGGTAATCTTGTCGCGGCTTCGTGGTACAGTTGGTGCGCTTGGGTTTTCGATTTCGACGGGCCTGGTGATCTGGGGCGTGGTCGATGCGGTAATGCTGACCAGCCAGATCAAGGTGCTCGACAAGCGCGCGGCGGATATGGTTCGCGCCCGTGACGCTGCCGCCAGAATCGCGGCCGAGGCACAGGAGTTATAACGACGCCGGATGCGATGGGAAGGTCAAAAGATGGCACAGGATATGCAGGACGCCGGTAACGTCTCCGCCGAGCTCGACGCCATGGTGTGCGATCTGATCGGTGCGTTTTTGGACGACCTTGCCGCCGGTGAAAACCCGGGCGTTGTCGTGGCGATCGAGGATGCCGCCTCCAACCGCTATCTTGCGGCTCTCGACGAGGACGGTGAGGAGGCATGCCTGGAGGCTGCCACCAACTTTATCTCCGAGCACAAGATGGGTCTCAAGGACGAAGGCCTGGGCCGCATCGCCCGCTATGCCATCGGCTACACCGGCTGTGTGGAGATCGAGGGCGGATATCACGACGCTTTGCTCGTTAGCTTCTTCGAGACCACGCTCGAGAGCGGTTTTTCGGCATATGTGCTGTACGAGGGCATGGGCGCCGGCGATGGTTTTATGTGGAGCGACCCTGAACCTGCAGGTGAGGAAACCCCTCTCATCTAGAATCGCTAAAATAAACGAGTTTTCGGTAAAAGGCTCAATATTCCCGCCGAGCGTTGTGTTGCTGGACGGGTCGCATACGCGTGCCGTGTGTATATAGATAGAAGATAGGGGAACTACATGCGCGTAGACAATCTGAGGAACATCGCCATTATCGCCCACGTCGACCACGGTAAGACGACGATGGTCGACAAGCTCCTGCGTGCCACGGACGCCTTCCGTGCCAACCAGCAGGTCGAGGATCGCGTCCTGGACTCCAACGACCAGGAGCGCGAGCGCGGCATCACGATTCTCGCCAAGAACATCTCTATCGAGTACAAGGACGTTAAGATCAACGTCATCGACACCCCGGGCCACGCCGACTTTGGCGGTGAGGTCGAGCGCGTGCTGCGCATGGCCGACGGCGCCCTGCTGCTGGTCGACGCCTTTGAGGGCCCCATGCCCCAGACCCGCTTTGTCCTACGTCACGCCATCGACACCGGCCTTAAGATCATGATCGTCATCAACAAGATCGACCGTCCGGGCGCCAACCCCGAGAAGGCCTATAACGACTGTCTGGACCTTATGGCCGACCTGGGCGCCACCGACGACCAGCTCGAGTTTGCCATGGAGCACGTGGTCTATGCCAGCGCCATGAATGGCTTTGCCCGCCTTGACCCCAACGACGGCAACATGGACATGTACCCGCTGCTCGACATGATCATCGACGACATGCCCGCGCCCGAGGTTGACGAGACCGCGCCGCTCGCTATGCAGTGCGTGACCATCGACCACTCCAACTTTGTCGGCCGCATCGGCATTGGCCGTGTGTACTCCGGCAGCATTCGCCAGGGCGATCAGATCCTGGTCGTCAAGAACGACGGTTCCAGCGCCACCGCTACCGTCAAGCAGCTCTTTACCTTCGACTACCTGGGCCGCACCGAGTGCCAGGAAGTCGGCGCCGGCGACATTGCCGCCGTCGTGGGTATCGAGCGCACCGACATCGGCGATGTCTACACCGATCCCGAGAACCCCGTCGAGCTCGAGCCTATCGAGATCGATCCGCCGACCCTGTCCATCGTCTTTGAGGCCTCGACCTCTCCGCTCGTCGGCCGCGATGGCGACATTGTGGGCGCTCGTCAGCTCAAGGAGCGCCTATTCAATGAGGCCGAGAACAATGTGACCATGAAGATCGAGGAGCTCGAGGACAAGAGCGGCGTCGAGGTCTCGGGCCGCGGCATTCTGCACCTGTCCGTCCTGATGGAGTCCATGCGTCGCGAGGGCTTTGAGTTCCAGGTCGGCCGTCCCCGCGTTCTGTTTAAGAAGGATGAGAACGGCAACAAGATGGAGCCCGTCGAGCAAGCTGTCGTCGAGTGCCCGGACGAGTACTCGGGCAAGGTCGTCGAGGTCTTTGGCACCTCTGGCGGCATTATGACCAGCATGGACACCTCGGGCATCGTGACGCACCTTGAGTTTAAGATCCCGACCCGCGGCATCATGGGCCTTAAGAACCGCATCATGAACGTCACTCACGGCGAGGGCGTGTTCTATCACACCTTCCTGGAGTACGGTCCCTACGCCGGCGAGATCGGCAACCGTCAGAACGGCGCCATGATCTCCATGACCACCGAGAAGGCCGTTGCCTACGCTCTGGGCACGCTGCAGGAGCGCGGCCAGCTGTTTGTTGAGCCGGGTGTCGAGTGCTACGAGGGCATGATCGTGGGCGAGCGCAGCAAGGCCGGCGACATGGTCGTCAACATCGCCCGTACCAAGAACCTGGGCAACCAGCGTTCCTCGACCTCCGATATCTCCGTGCAGCTGGTGCCGCCTCGCACCTTCTCGCTGGAGGAGGCGCTGGAGTACATCGCCGATGACGAACTGGTGGAGATCACCCCCAAGAACATCCGTCTGCGCAAGCGTCTGCTCAACGCCACCGATCGCAAGAAGGCTGCCGTTCGCGCCGGTCAGGTCAACAAATAAGCGCTGAACTCTGTAGCATTCACAAGAAAGGGCGTCGACCATCGCGGCCGGCGCCCTTTTTGTACCACCACAAAGAGGAAGGACACCTTTGCGGTGGTTGGCGGTTAGGCGGAGGGAAGGCCCGGGGTGTTGGGGGCCTTTTGCGGTTTGACGTGGGCGTTGCGCCAGATGATCTGAATGAGATAGCCCAGCATAAAGACGAAGGCTACGCCGCTGATAAAGTTGCCCATAAGGGGAAGTGCTGTAAGGGCGCCGGCGATGGCGCCGCCCACGGCGGCCATGGCGTAGCGGTTCTGGCTGTGCCCGACCATGCGTGCGACCGCGGTGCCCGCAAAGGCCGCCGAGACCAGGGCGATGCCGATGACGCCGCACATCAGGGCTCCGGCGAGCGACAGGCCGGCAATCGAGATGATGAGCAGCAAGATGGCGGGAACGGCGGCTACCGTGCCCAAAAGACCGCTCACCCACAGCGGGGCGGGGTGCTGGTGAAGCATGCCGGCCGCGCTGGCTGTTGCACGCGGAAAGACGAGCTCAAGGAGAATCGCGACAAAGCAGGTGGAAAGAGCTGCGGCAACGATGCCGCCGATGACGTCGTTGACGGTGGAGGTGTCCTCGTTCTCGGTGCGGTCGATCTTGAGGGCTCCCACTTTGGCGCCGTCGGCGCGTTCGGGGTCCTGTGAGACATGAGCGTTTACGGTACCGGTGATGTTGGCGTTTTTGCCGAGCACTAGCTTGTCGGCCCAGACCTCAACATCGCCATCGACAGTGCCGTCGATGGTTACCGTACTGCCCGCGAGCACTGCCGACTTGGCGGAGCCGCGCAGGGCAACCGTCTCACCTGCGGCATAGAAGCAATTGGCGGTACTGCCGGAGTTAAGTACGACGTGCTGAGCGGCAACTGTCACGCTTCCATCAATGGTGGTCTTGGCGATATCGATGGTGCGCGCCGCCAGGCGAACGGCGCCGCCTACGGTGCAGTCGCGAATCGACAGGCTTTCGCCGGCGGCGATGATATCGCGGTCGATGGAAGCGTCGTCCAGGCTAAGGCTTTGACCGGCCCAGTACAGATCGCCCCCGACGCCGGATGGACTGGAATCCCCGTCGGACACGAAAACATTGCCCGCGGTGTCGGTGCCGGCGAATGCCATGGAAGGCAGCGCGGTAAACGCCAGCGCGATAAGCGCGAAGGCCATAATCAGCCGCCCGCGCATGTTGTGATGTTGCGCCGCCGCGGGTTGGTTGTGAGGCATGGTGAATCCTTTGCTTGGTGATTTGCATACGCCCAATATGGTACCCATTGCGCCTTCGCTCTAAAAGAAACTCGCGGTTGCAGTATTCTGCATGGGCAATTGCCTACGTAAGGTGTCGTGGGATATCGGGCCTGCGGCCGGTTGTGGATAGGCTGTCACCTTGCGACGGGCCGGGCCGTGCTATCTATTTTTTACGATGTAGAAAACGCGCGATATCGTCCTCGGTGGGGCTTTTGATGTCAAAGCGCAGCGAGAGCCAGCGCAGGCCCATGGTCACTGCGACGCAAACGACCAGCGCGACGACATTGCTGACCAAGCCGCTCATGACAAGGCAAACATAGCTTGCCGATCCAGCGATAGCCGCGATGGCATAGAAGTTGGTGCGCTGGAAAATACCCGGCACCACGCCCATAAAACCATCGCGCAGCATGCCGCCGCCTACCGCGGTAAAAAAGCCCATCATGATGCACACGACCGGTGCAAATCCGTACACGAGCGCCTTATCTGCGCCGGTTGCCGCATAAATACCCACCGAGATGATGTCGAGCAGGGGGATGAGCTTGTCGGGCTTGTCGACGATGGCAGGGAAGATGTAGATGATGGCCGCCGTGGCGATGGACAGCGGCAGCGCCATGGGCTGGTTAAGGATGTAGACGTTGCCCACCTGGAGCGTCATATCGCGCAAAAGACCGCCGCCCAGACCGCAGACCACGGCGAGCGCGACGGCGCCCACCAGATCGAGTTTGTGCTCGCGCGCAACCAGTACACCCGAAATTGACGCCGCGACGACAGCGAACATCTCGAGCCAAAACGGGATGGCAACCATGGCATCCGAGGCGTGTGCGGTAACGATTGCAGTGGCGATGACGGGCAAGGTGGGTTCCTTTGGGTAGTTGGATTGGAAAATGCCCGTACATAGTACATGGTTGTGGGAGGTCGTGACCCCATTGCTCGGTAAACGGTCGGGACTGGGTGCGGTCACAGGTTCCAAACATGTACATCAGCCTCCAAAAACGTCATTTTTTGACATCTTTGGAGGGTGATGTACATGTTTGGAGATCTGGGTTGGTGGTGAACGCCCTGGCGGGTTCGAACCCCTCCTCCGCCGCCGTATTTGTTTGTAAGGGACTCAAAACAAAAAAGCTCCCTTTGTTGGGAGCTTTATCAACCAAAATGGCGGAGGAGGAGGGATTCGAACCCTCGTGACCTTATACAGGCCAAACGGTTTTCGAGACCGCCGCATTCAACCACTCTGCCACCCCTCCGCGTGGGGTAAAAACAAAGCAGGCACAAAGGCCTGCTTTGGAATTAACTGGCGGAGAGTCAGGGATTTGAACCCTGGAGACGCTTTTGACGCCTACACGATTTCCAATCGTGCTCCTTCGGCCACTCGGACAACTCTCCGTTAAATGCGAAAGTCAGTATACACGAGGAATCGCAAAGTGCAAACCAAAAACTTGGCATTTTTTAAATTGCATCGCTCCGTCGTTTGCCCAACCGTGTCGAAACCAATCGATGACCTGCGTAATCGGCCCAGGCGAACTGTTCAAATGAGGTAGTTACGGACGGTCGGGAATCAAGTTTAATAATTCAATATGTCGCGTTGTACCGCTGGTATGCATTTTGCGACCGCAGCCATGTTGCGAGCGACTTGCGGTTATCTGGCAGAAAGTCGGCATGCACCCGCCCTTGTCCTCAAATCCGTCAAGCTCTTGGACAGCATTTGGTTGGAATACGCAAGAAAGGCCGTGCGAGTATGGACATATGTGGAGGTCATGAGGTTGTAGCTGCATATTCTTGCAGCCTGGGAGGTTGAAAGATACTATTACCAAGTCTTTTCCTGCTTCAGGCGCACCTTCACGACCTGAAGCCACATTTGTCCAGAGGAGGTGACAATATGAAGGCTTATGAACTGCTGTTCTTTGTTGACCCGTCGCTCGACCCCGAGACTCGTCTCGCTGTTATGAAGCGTATCGATACCACGATCGCTGAGGGCGCTGGCAAGGTCGACTCCGTTGACGAGTGGGGCAAGCGCAAGCTCGCCTACGAGATCAACGACCTCACCGATGGTGACTACACCCTCATCAACTTCCACGCAGATCCTACCCAGATCGCCGAGCTTGATCGCGTCCTGCGCATCACCGACGCTGTGGTCCGCCACATGATCGTCCGTCGCGACGACCAGGAGTAAGACTGTCGTTTTGGACTGGGCTTGTGCCCCAAGAGGAAGTAGTGAGTAATGAGCATCAATCGAGTGAACATCACCGGTAACCTCACCCGCGATCCCGAGCTGCGCGCCACTGCCGGCGGAACCCAGGTTCTGTCCTTTGGCGTCGCCGTGAACGATCGCCGCCGCAATGCGCAGACTGGCGAGTGGGAGGACTATCCCAACTTTGTCGACTGCACTATGTTCGGCACCCGCGCCGAGGCCGTGAGCCGTTTCCTGGCAAAGGGAAACAAGGTCGCGATCGAGGGCAAGCTGCGCTACAGCTCTTGGGAGCGCGACGGTCAGCGCAGGAGCAAGCTTGAGGTCATCGTCGATGAGATCGAGTTTATGAGCTCCCGTGGTGGCCAGGGTGGCTACGATCAGGGCGGTTACGCCCCCGCAGCTCCCGCGCCCGCAGCACGTCCTGCCGCACCGGTGGCTACGCCGCCCGCGGTCGACGTCTACGATGAGGACATCCCGTTTTAAGGGTTGTTCACCTATTTTTGAGTGAGAGGCGGCTTCGGTTCGCCGAAGTTGCCAAATGAAAGGTATTTTGACATGGCTAATGATTTTTCTGCACGTCAGCCGCGTCGTAAGTACTGCCAGTTCTGCAAGGAGAACACTGAGTTCATCGACTATAAGGACACTCAGCTTCTCCGTAAGTACATGACCGACCGTGGCAAGATCAAGCCCCGTCGCGTCACTGGCGCTTGCACGCAGCATCAGCATGACATCGCCAACGCCATCAAGCGTGCCCGCGAGATGGCTCTCCTGCCGTACACCGTCCCCGTGGTTTCCTCTCGTGGCAACCGCGACCGCGGCTAAGAAGGGAGACGCATCATGAAGGTTATTCTTCTCGATGAGATCAAGGGCAAGGGCGGCGAGGGTGACGTCGTAGAGGTCGCTCAGGGCTACGCTGAGAACTTCCTGTTCCCCAAGAAGCTCGCTGTTGCCGCCACTAAGGGCAACCTCAAGCAGCTTGACGAGCGTCGCAACAACATCGCCAAGCGTGAGGCCGTCCGTCTGGCTACCGCCAACGAGACCAAGGCTGCCCTCGAGGGCAAGCAGGTCACCGTTGACGTCAAGGTCGGCGACGAGGGCATCCTCTTTGGCTCCGTCACCGCCGCTATGATCGCTGACGCCATCAAGGATCAGCTCGGTATGGACATCGACCGCAAGCGCGTCGAGCTCGGTAAGCCCATCAAGGTTGCCGGTGCCCACACCGTTGCCATCTCGCTGTACCGCGAGATCAAGGCCGAGGTTGTCGTTCTCGTCGGCGTTACCGCCGAGGAGCTCGCTGCCGAGGCTGAGGTCGAGGAGGCCGCTGAGGTCGCCGAGGCCGAGACCGCCGAGGTCGAGACCGAGGCTGCTGCCGAGTAGCATTTGCTGCAACGCAACAATCTTGTTCTAAGAAGGGCGCTCTGGGAGACCAGGGCGCCCTTTTATTTTTTGCGCTGGGGGAGTGTCGTGGCAGCCATTGAGATGCGGTCCCGTGTATGCGTTGTGTTAGACCGCTTTGGATACTGGGACTTTTCCTATAATCTTTCTTGCTTAGATAGCAGGCGAAAGCGAAGGAGCTCCTATGGTCACCAAGGATGATGCGTGTTGGATAATCGGCCTTTCCGCAGGTGCGGGCATCGACGTATATCTTGATGGCGGCTGGGGCGTCGATGCGCTTGTCGGGCGTGAGACCAGGGCCCATAACGACATCGACCTGTTCGTTCAGCGCGGGGATTACCAAAGGTTCGTGGATCTAATTGCTGATGAGGGGTTTTCCGAGGTGGCTGCATCTTTCACCACCGAAGATCACACGGTGTGGCAAGACGAGGCGGGGCGCATCGTCGACCTGCATTGCTTCGATTTCGCCGAGAATGGCGATATTCTGTATCAGGGAGATCGTTTTCCCGGGGAGGTCTTTTCGGGGAGGGGGCGCATCGGCGAGGTGGAGGTGTCGTGCATCGACCCCGAAAGCCAGCTGTTGTTTCACTTGGGCTATCAGCATGACGAGCACGACGTCCACGATGTCATGCTCCTATGCCGTGAGTACGGTTTCGACGTTCCCGAAGAATATCGCTAGCTGTTGCTATTTGCATCGGGGCACGACTTCAGCGCTTGCCGCAGATGCGCTGCGCCAGACCGCCCTGGACATCACGCCACGCCGTATATGGCCCTCCGCGCACGCGAGTCCCATTTCGCCTGCTTGATCCAGTACTCGTAGAACGGATAGGGGGTCGCCTTGTACTGGCGCCAGGTCTTCTCGTACGTGCCGCGGGCCGCCTGCCTCACTATGAGCTCGGTGAGCTCGTCCGCGCTCCTGCGGACCTTGAAGCACCATGTCCACTTGAACCAGGCGAGGTAGTTCTCGAGGCGTCTCGTGGAGACGCCCCGGAACCTGCCGATGAAGTGCCTCATCTGGGAGTGGAGGCTGTTCACCCTGTTGATGGCGTGCTCCTCCCTCTTGCTGGCGATGTGCGCGCCGACGCCGAGGGCGGGCAGGACGCGGCGGTACACGCGAGCCCGGTCCGTCGAGATTATCGCGCCGACCGTGAGCTTGTCGGCGAGCAGTTCCCTGGCCGCCGCCTCGTCGAGGCCGCCCCTCCCCGCGATCTCGTAGAAGATGTCGCCGGCGTCGTTGATGCCGGTGAGCACGCATATCTTCTCGTGCCCGTCGGTTCCCTGCGACCTTGTGCGGGGCTTCCTGGGCACGCCGGACTCCGACCTGGAGCGGTTTCCCTTAAAGCTCTCCCTGAAGAAGCACTCGTCGAGCTCGGCCCCGCCGCCGGCCTCCACGCGGAAGGCGGGCATGCGCTTGGCCATGGCCTCGAGCAGCCTGTGGCGCATGAAGAACGCCGTCTTGAGGCACACGCCTCACTTTTCCGCCGACTCGCGCAGCGGGAGCATGTCCACGTGGCACTCCGCGAACCTCATCCAGGCCGACCTGTCGAGCTTGGTGGTGGAGAAGATGCGCATGGTGGCGTCGGTGAAGGTCCTGGCGCACCCTCGGCAGAGGAACCGCTGACGGCCGCGCCCGTCTCGCCCCCTCTTCACGTAATGCGGGGAGCCGCACCAGGGGCAGGCTCTGTCGGGATCGTCTTCCGCCCCCTCGCTTGCCGCGAGGTCGAAAAGCTCCGCGTCTATCAGCGCCTTGAGCGATCTCAGGGCCCTGCTCTTCTCGGCAGCCGTCATCTGCGGGAGGAGCTGCCTCGTCAGCTGGGTGATCACGTCTTCCATTGCAACCTCCATCTCTCCTGATGATGGAATTGTCGCAACCGGGGCCCCGTCGCGTGTACTGCGTGCAGGACACTTATCCAAAGTGGTCTAACACAACGCGTGTATGGGACCGTTCATCCGTTTGGTTCGGTGATGATTGCCGGGGCGCGGCCCGTTTTGAGGCTGTGGCTGATACTATGGATGCTCGCAAGCGATATGAATGAGGATGCTCATGGCATATGACGAAAGGGAGACGGGGCTGACGGTCGAGGACCGTGGCTCTAAGTTGGGTCTCCCTCAAAACCAAGATGCAGAGGCCAATGTACTGGCCGCCATGCTGCTATCGCCCGAAGTGGTCGAAGAAGCCCAGGTCGAGCTGCAGCCCGATGATTTCTACCGGCCCATTCATAAGACCATCTATACCGCGATGGTCGATATGTACAACAGTCGTATCCCCATCGACTCCATCTCGCTGATCGATTATCTGCGAAGCATCAACAAGCTCGATGCCGTGGGCGGCGAGGCGTACATTTTGGAGCTGATGGGTCAGACCCTGTCGCTCGTCAACTGGCAGCACCATGCCGCCATCGTTCGTCGCGACTCGATGCTGCGTGAGCTGATTGGCGCCACCAACGAGATTAACGCGCTGGCCTACAACGCCCCCACCGATACCAAAGAGGTCGTTGAGCTGGCCGAGAGCAAGCTGCTCAAGGTTACGGCGCGCGAGGTTAAGTCGAGCTACAAGACACTGACCGAGTTTATGGTCGAGGCCTATAACGAGGCCGAGGAAGTGTGCCAGGCCGGTGGCCAGGCAGCGGGCGTTCCCACGGGCTTCCCGTCACTCGACCGCATGCTTATGGGCTTCCGCGAGGGCCAGCTCATCATTATCGGCGCCCGCCCCGCCGTGGGTAAGACCTCGTTCGCTCTAAACCTGGCGCTCAATGCCGCCGCTGCGGGCTACACCGTCGGCTTTTTCTCGCTGGAGATGTCGGGCAAGGAAATTGCCCAGCGCCTGATTTGCGCCTATGCCATGATTTCGATCAGTGATTTTCGCATGGGTCGCATTAGCCCCGAGCAGTGGGCCAATATCAACGAGGCCACGCAGACCTTGTCCAAGCTCGATATTCTGATTGACGATACGCCCGGCACCACGGTGACCGAGATTCGCGCCAAGAGCCGCCGCATGCTCCACAACAAGGAGAAGGCCATCATTATCTTGGACTACCTGCAGCTGGTGAGTCCTCCGCCGGGACGCCGTTTCGAGAGCCGCACCGTCGAGGTCTCCGAGATGTCGCGTGGCTTAAAGATTATGGCCAAGGAACTCAAGATTCCGCTGATCGCGCTGTCTCAGCTGTCGCGTCAGGTCGAATCCCGTACCGGCAAGCGCCCGCAGCTTTCCGACCTGCGCGAATCGGGCTCCATCGAGCAGGACGCCGATATCGTCATGTTCTTGGACCGTTCCGCCGACGTGGCTGAGGCCTCACGCGACGACCGACCCGACGAGGGCGTCACGCGTATTGTCGTGGCCAAGAACCGTTCGGGCCCGATCGGCGACGTCGACCTGATGTTCCTGCCGGCATCCACCAAGTTCTATGAGCTTGATGGGGTGCATACCGAGGAGTAGGACAGGCGCCCGTTGCACGGGTATACTGGGAATGTTTTGTGCTTCTGCCCGCCGTGTGGCGCGCAGACAGTCCATGTATGTAAGGAGTAAACATGCCGTCAACCGTTTTGGTCGGTGCCCAGTGGGGCGATGAGGGCAAGGGTAAGATCTGCGACCTGATCGCCGGCGACTTCGATGCCGTCGTGCGCTATTCGGGCGGCAACAACGCCGGGCACACCATCGTTGTCAACGGCAAGAAGTACGGCTTACATCAGGTGCCCTCCGGCATCATGTACGCCGACCACGTGTCGGTGATTGGCAACGGCTGCGTCGTCAACCCCAAGGTTGTCCTTGAGGAGATCGACATGTTCGAGGCCGATGGAATCACCACCAAGAACCTCAAGATCAGCGGCAACGCACACGTGATCATGCCGTATCACGTCGACCTGGACGGAGCCTTTGAGCAGAAGCTCGGCAAGAAGAGCATCGGTACCACCAAGCGCGGCATTGGCCCGTGCTATCAGGACAAGATGGCTCGTATTGGCCTTCGTATGCAGGACATGCTGGACGAGGAGCTCTTCCGCGACAAGCTGGAAACCGCTCTCGCCCGCGTGAATCCCGAGCTCGAGCTGCTTTACGGCCTGCCCACCTACACCGTGGACCAGATCTGTGAAGAGTACCTGCCCATGGCCGAGCGCCTGCGCCCGTACATCACCGAGACGAGCCTGCTGCTCAACAACATGATCGATGAGGGCAAGACCCTGCTCTTTGAGGGCGCCCAGGCAACATTGCTCGATATCGACCACGGCACCTATCCGTTTGTCACATCTTCTAACTGCACCGCCGGCGGCGCGATCACCGGTTCTGGTGTTGGCATGAAAAACGTCGACCGCGTGCTGGGCGTCATGAAGGCCTACATCACCCGCGTCGGTGCAGGCCCCATGCCCACTGAGCTTTCCTACGAGTCCGAGGCCGGCCATACGCTGACCGAGGAGGGCTATGAGTACGGCGTGACCACCGGTCGCCGTCGTCGCTGCGGCTGGTTTGACGGTCCCATCGCCAACTACGCCTCGCGCGTCAACGGTCTTACCGACATCGCCCTGACCAAGCTCGACGTGCTTTCGGTCTTCGACACCATTAAGGTGTGCGTGGCCTATGACGTCGACGGCGAGCGCTACACCAGCGTGCCCGAGCACCAGGTGCGCTTTGAGCATGCCAAGCCCATCTACGAGGAGCTTCCTGGCTGGAAGTGCGATATCACCGGCTGCCGCAGCTTTGAGGAGCTGCCGCAGGAGGCTCAGGACTACGTGGCATTTGTCGAGGATCTGGCGCACACGCGCGTGACGTTTGTCGGTGTTGGCGCCGGCCGCGAGCAGATCATCAACCGATTCTGGAAGTAATCGGCGTTATTTGGTTATTGCGATATACCCCTTCGCAGCCCGGACGGGCGGCCGAGGGGTATATTTGCTTGTAATGGGCCCGCATGGTTGACGGGCCGTTAATCCATAGAGGAGGCACCCTTGAAGGCGGACACTCAAACCATCGACATCCTGTTGTTGGGCAGCGGCGGCCGCGAGCATGCTTTGGCAGCCAAGCTCGTGGCATCACCGCGCGCCGGCAAGCTCTACATCGCCCCGGGCAACGGCGGCACCGCGAGCTGCGGCGAGAACGTGGTTCTCGACGATTGCGATCCTGCTGCCGTGGCGGCGTTTGCACAGAGCCACGGATGCGGACTCGTGGTAATTGGCCCCGAGGCTCCGCTCGTGGCGGGCGTGGCCGACGCCGTGCGCGCGGCGGGCATTCCCTGCTTTGGCCCGGGTGCCGAGGGCGCCCAGATGGAGGGCTCTAAGCTGTTCTCCAAGCAGCTCATGGAGCGCGCGGGCATTCCGACGGCCGCCTACGGCTCGTTTACCGACGAGGCTTCGGCTCTCGCCTATGTGCGCGAGCAGGGCGCTCCGCTGGTCGTGAAGGCCGACGGTCTTGCCGCGGGCAAGGGCGTTATTGTGGCAACCGAGCTTTCGCAGGCCGAAGAGGCCGTGCGCGAGTGCTTTGGCGGCACCTTTGGCGACGCCGGCAACACCGTGGTTATCGAGGAGATGCTCGTTGGCCCCGAGTGCTCGCTGCTGGCCTTTACCGACGGCAAGACCGTGCGACCCATGGCCACCTCGCAGGACCACAAGCGCGCGCTTGAGGGCGACCTTGGCCCCAACACGGGCGGCATGGGCGTCTACAGCCCGGTGCCCATCGTGACCGACGAGGAGCACGCCACCATGGTGAAGGTCATGGAGCAGACCGTGGCCGAGCTCGCTGCCGAGGGCATCGATTACCGTGGCTGCCTGTACGGCGGCTTTATGCTTACCCCTGCCGGCCCCAAGGTGCTGGAGTTTAACGCCCGCTTTGGCGACCCCGAGACGCAGGTCGTGCTGCCGCGCCTTAAGAACGACTTGGTCGAGGTCATGCTTGCCTGCGCCAACTGCGAGCTCGACCAGATTGAGCTCGATTGGCGTGACGAGTGGGCGGTGGCCGTTGTCCT
This sequence comes from Collinsella sp. LCP19S3_B7, assembly GCF_052121795.1. NCBI lineage: Bacteria > Bacillati > Actinomycetota > Coriobacteriia > Coriobacteriales > Coriobacteriaceae > Collinsella > Collinsella sp. LCP19S3_B7. The sequence continues at coordinate 139,578 of NZ_JBQKDO010000002.1, read as the reverse complement.
GACGAGCGCGGGCTATCCCGGCAGCTACGAGAAGGGCAAGGTCATCACCGGTATCGAGGATGCCGAGGCCATGGAGAACGTGACCGTGTATCACGCCGGCACCGCCGTGGTGGACGGCCAGCTCGTGACCAACGGCGGCCGCGTGCTCGCCGTGACCGCGCTGGGCGACACGTTCGAGAACGCTCGCAACCTTGCCTACGAGGCTTGCGAGAAGATCGATTTTGAGGGCAAGACCCTGCGTCACGACATTGGCCTGCGCGCGCTGCGCGGCCGCGACGCCTGGGATGCCTAAAATCCGAGAGGAATGAGACGGATGGACGAGAAGAACGAAGAGCTCGTGGACGCGCAAATCGTCGAAGAGGACAGCCGCATGTATGGGCACGCCGAGGGCGAGCCTGGTGGCGAGGTCGCTGACGAGCCGGCGCTGGTGCTGGGCGACGACGACCCGCACGATGCCGAGCTGCACGAGAAGATTCTTTCGGAGGAGTGTGCCTGGAAGGGCAAGATCCTCGACGTCCACCGTCTTGAGGTTGAGCTGCCCAACGGTCACCGCAGTGCCCGCGATATCGTTCGCCATCCGGGTGCGGCGGCCGTTGTGGCGCTGACCGAGAGCGGCAAGATCGTACTGGTGCGTCAGTACCGCACCGCCATCGACCGCGTGACGGTTGAGATTCCCGCCGGCAAGCTCGACCCAGGCGAGGACCCGCTCGATTGTGCCAGGCGCGAGCTGCATGAGGAGACGGGCTTTAAGGCCGGGCGCATTCGCTTTTTAACGTCTATTGTCACGACCTGCGGTTTTTGCGACGAGATTATACACATCTACCTGGCCACCAAGCTCGAGTTCGATGCGCCCAACCCCGACGATGACGAGTTTGTCAACGTTGACCTGGTGCCGCTGCACGAGCTGATCGATGCCGTGCTCGACGGCAAGATCGAGGATGCCAAGACCGTCGTGGGCGCGCTCGCCTGCGACAGCATCGCGCACCGCCTTGGTGGTTCTGAGCTGTAACGAGTGGGGATAGCCCTGGGACAAGTACTACTGATTGCTTTGTCCCAGGGTCTTACGTTGCTGATATTTCTTTGAGGATCACATGCTGAAGCGTTTTCTGTCTTACTACAAGCCCCAGATGGGGCTTTTTGTTGCCGATACCATTTGCGCCCTGGTGCTCGCCGCCATTGACCTGGCGTTTCCCATTATCCTGCGCAATCTGTGCGGCGGGCTGTTTACCCAGGGCCAGACTGCCATTATGCAGGCGCTCGGTATGATCGCGGTGGGACTGGTGCTGATGTATGCCACCCGCTGCGCCTGCCGCTACTTTGTGAGCTATTGGGGCCACGTGATGGGCGCGCGCATGGAGTCCAAGATGCGTGAGGACTTGTTCGATCAGTACGAGCGTTTTAGCTTTGCGTACTTTGATCGCAACAGCTCGGGTGACATGATGAGCCGCGTGGTCAACGACCTGTTCGATATCTGCGAGGCGGCGCACCACGTGCCCGAATGGATCATTATTTGCGGTATCGAGATCATTGGCTCGTTTGTGATTCTGTTTACCATTGCGCCGGTGCTCGCACTCGTCATGGCCGTGGTGACGGCGGTGTTCGCGGTCATTATGTTTTGGCAGAATATGCGCATGCGCGAGGTCTTTAGCGATAACCGCAAAAAGATCAGCGGCATCAATGCGCAGCTGCAGGATTCGCTGGCGGGCATGCGTGTGGTCAAAAGCTTTGCCAATGAGCAGACCGAACGCTCTAAGTTCCGTGCCTCTAACGATCGCTACCTTTCGTCCAAGGAAAACATGTATCACGCCATGGGCGTCTACACCGCGACGTATGGTCTGCTCTCGGGCGTGCTCTATGTGATCGTGGTGCTGCTGGGCGGTTGGCTCGTTGCCCAAGGCCAGCTGCAGGCGGTCGATATGGCAACCTTCGCGCTCTACATTTCGCTGTTCTGCACGCCGCTTGAGACGCTCGTCAATTCGGCCGAGACGTATCAGAAAGCCATCGCCGGTTTTAAGCGCATGGACGAGGTGCTCTCGACTGTCCCCGATATTCAGGATAAGCCGGGTGCTGCGGATCTGCAGGTGACGGCCGGCGCTGTTGAGTATCGCGACGTGTGCTTTAGCTACGAGGATGTCGAGCTGGGCGCGGGCGACGGGACGCGTCCCGTTATCGACCATATGGATCTGTCCATTAAGCCCGGTCAAACCATCGCTTTGGTTGGTCCCTCGGGCGGCGGCAAATCAACGACTTGTTCGCTGTTGCCGCGCTTTTACGACGTTGCCGCCGGCTCCATTAGCATCGACGGCCAGGATGTGCGCGACGTGACGCAGCGTAGCCTGCGCCAATCCATCGGCCTGGTGCAGCAAGATGTCTATCTGTTCGACGGAACGATTGGCGAGAACATCGCCTATGGCAAGCCGGGCGCCACGGCAGAAGAAATCGCCGAGGCGGGCCATCGCGCCAACATCGATGCTTTTATCGAGTCGCTTCCGCAGGGCTACGACACCGTGGTGGGCGAGCGCGGCAGCCGTCTTTCTGGTGGTCAAAAGCAGCGCGTCGCCATCGCGCGCGTGTTTCTCAAAAATCCCAAGATCCTTATTTTGGATGAGGCGACCAGTGCTCTGGATAACGAGAGCGAGGAGGCAGTGCAGGAGTCGCTCGAGCGCTTGGCGCGCGGCCGCACCACGATCATCATCGCTCACCGTCTCTCGACCATTAAGCATGCCGACGAGATTGCGACGGTTGAGCATGGTCGCGTTGTGGAACGTGGCACGCACGAGGAGCTTCTCGCCCGTGGCGGCACTTATGCCCGTTACTATCGAATGCAGTTCGAAGGTGCGCGTGCGCACGAGCTCGACTGATTGATATGGCAGGAAGGTTATGGCTGATAAGAACCATCTGACTCCGGAAGAAGTGACGGAGTTATTCTCCGAAATCGATGCATCCGGCGTCTTGGATCCTACACTCGCCAAAAAGCGTACCGAGCGCATGCGCGAGAAAGAGTCTGCCGTCAAACGCGGTGACAAGGCGACACTGGCGCGGCTGCGCAGCGAGGATCGCGCGAGCCAGGCAAAACATATCGACCCGCTGTCCGAGGACGATCCTTCGGGTTCGCAGGTGAGCCATACCATTACGAAAACTGCCATGGCCGTGGTTATCGGCATCCTGGTGCTGATTGTGGGCATGCAGATCGGCTACGGCGTGATGCGACGCCTGAACACCGCGAACCTCTCCGAGAGCGTTTCGGTGGATACCGTTTCGACCGCGCTCAAAGGTGGACTTGAATGGGGCAACGGCTTTACGCAGTTCCCGCTCGATTTTACCGTCGACGAGGCCGACGAGGGTACGGGCACGGTTGAGGTGACGGTGCTGGACACGTCTTCTGCCAATGAGCTCGAGTTGCTGTCCAACGGTCAGATTCAGGCGGCGGCGCTCGCAACCAACGCCCTGCTCAACGACAAGATTGACCGTGTGGTGTATAACGTCCACGCCTATATCGACGAGGACAGCAGGATTCAGCATGATTCCTTCTTTGGCATGTTTCCCGCCCAGGGCCATCAGAGCGCCATCCTGACGTTCGTCTGGACCAAGAGCTCTTCCAACGCCACCAATATCGACTGGAAGATGCGTATCGTGAGCATGGATGACACCATTGCCGAGCGCATTCAGAAACAGGTGAACTCGGTATCGTCGCTCATCGAGGACCCGGCGGTGAGCCAGACTAAGATTGACGAGGAAAAGGCCGAACGTGACCTGGAGCATCGCCTGCACGGCCGCGAGATTTTCCGTGGCGGCAAGCTTGGCCGCACCCCGTCCGAATTACTTGAGCAGGACAAGCAAAAGTAGTCCGCAGCCACATAGAACGATGACATCCCGCGTGAGCCGCAAGCCCACGCGGGATGATTTTTCTGGGACGGGGATTAAAAAATTATTCTGTCATGTATGCGGTTGGCGAGTAGTCAATTTGGGACGGGGCTATTTTAGCTACCCCGGCTGGTGGCACGACGGTTAGGTTGATTGACGGACGGGGCAGCTAAAATAGCCCCGTCCCAAATTGACTACTCAGCGACAAAGCTCTGCTTCCAGAATGATTTTTTAATCCCCGTCCCAGAAAAATCATTATGCATAAGAAGTCATAATTATCATTTTGTAAACAATTCTATGTAATTAACGCCATACGGCATACTTACGGTTAGAATACCGCGAGGCCTAACTACACACCTTTAAGCCGGTCCCGAGAGACCGGGAAGGAGAACTATGGCGAACAACCATATTGCGGGCGCTGCCGCCCGCACCATCGCGCCCAGCGAACTGTGCCAGCGCATGCTGGCCAAAACCAGCAAGGGTGCTTGCGGTCCCTGCATCCTGTACCTTGAGGATGGGACCATTTTTTATGGCCGTGCATGTGGTGCCGAGGGCACCGCGACCGGCGAAGTCTGCTTCAATACCTCACTCGAGGGTTACTTTGAGGTTATGACCGACCCGAGCTATGCTGGCCAGATCGTTACCATGACCTATCCGCAGATTGGCAACTATGGCATCGACGAGACCGATGTCCAGTCCGCCTTCCCCGGCGATGACGTACGCCCTGCGAGTGCTCCCGCCATGCGCGGCATGATCGTGCGCGACATGTGTGCCACGCCTTCTAACTGGCGCTCGGCCGTCAGCGTGCCGGAGTACCTGCGCGCACACGGCATCGTCGCTATCGAGGGCGTCGACACCCGAGCCCTGGTGCGCCACCTGCGCGACAATGGCTCCAAGATGGGCATTATCTCGACCGAGGTCCTCGATATCGACGAGCTTGCCGAGCGCTTGGCCTCTGCTCCCACGCTGGTGGGGGAGAACCTGGTCAAGACCGTGAGCTGCCTTGCGCCCCATCCGTTCGCCGGAAGCGATCTGCCTGCCGAGCATGGCTTTGCGCTTGCAGCCCCCGCTCCCGCCCGCCACAACGTGGTCGCGTACGACTGCGGTGTCAAGCGTGGCATCCTGGAGGGTCTGGTCCGTGCTGGCTGCGACCTCACCGTCGTGCCGTGGGATACACCCGCGCGTCAGGTACTCGACATGAATCCCGATGGCGTCTTTTTGTCCAACGGTCCCGGCGACCCCGATGCCGTGGTAGAGACCTACGAGCAGGCGCAGCAGCTGATCGGCAAGGTGCCCGTCTTTGGCATTTGCCTGGGTCACCAGATGATCAGCTTGGCATGCGGCGCCCAGATGGAAAAACTCAAATTCGGTCACCGTGGCGGTAACCAGCCGGTTATGAACCTGGTCAGCCGCCGCGTGGAAATTACCGCGCAAAACCATGGCTTTGGCCTGCTGTTCCCCAGCTTGGGCAAGCTTGTCCCCGAACTTTCGGGCGGCGAGACCGAGCATGCGGCCGACGGCGATCTGCGCGTCTGGGTGCGCCGTGGTATCGCGCCCGTCGTGATGAACGAGCGCTTTGGCCGCATTCGCCTGACGCACGTGAACCTCAACGACGGCACCGCCGAGGGCATTCAGCTGCTCGACGCCCCGTGCTTCTCGGTCCAGTACCACCCCGAGGCCTCGCCCGGCCCCACCGATGCCCACTATCTCTTTACCGCCTTTACGCGACTCATGGACGGCGAGGAGAACTACCTGGACATCGACACCGCGAAGGACCGCCTGCAGGGCTGGAACTTTGCCGACAATGGTTCCGCCACGACCGAGACCGAGGAGAACTAACATGCCTAAGCGTACTGACATCAAGCGTATCCTCGTCATTGGCTCGGGCCCCATCGTCATTGGCCAGGCCTGCGAGTTCGATTACTCCGGCGCCCAGGCCTGCAAGGTGCTCAAGGAGGATGGCTTTGAGGTCATCCTGGTCAACTCCAACCCGGCGACCATCATGACCGACCCGGGCCTGGCCGACCGCACCTATGTCGAGCCCATCACCGCCGAATTTATCGAGCGCGTGATCAAGAAGGAGCGCCCGGACGCGCTGCTGCCCACGCTGGGCGGCCAGACCGGTCTGAACGCCGCCGTCGAGCTGGCAAAGGACGGCACGCTCGACCAGTACGGCGTCGAGATGATCGGCTGCGACCTTGCCGCCATCGAGCGCGGCGAGGACCGCAAGCTCTTTAACGAGGCCATGGCCGAGATCGGCCTGGAGGTCGCGCGCTCGGGCTATGCCTACAGCGTGGCCGACGCCGAGGCCATCGCCGAGCGCGTGGGATATCCCTGCGTGCTGCGCCCGAGCTTTACCCTGGGCGGCGCCGGCGGCGGCATCGCGCACACCCACGAGGAGCTCGTCTCCATCGTGAGCCAGGGCCTTGAGCTTTCGCCCGCCCACGAGGTACTGGTCGAGGAGTCCATCGAGGGTTGGAAAGAGTACGAGATGGAGGTCATGCGCGACCACGCCGGCAACGGCATCATCGTGTGCTCCATCGAGAACCTCGACCCCATGGGCGTGCATACCGGCGACTCCATCACCGTGGCGCCGGCGCAGACCCTCTCCGATCTTGAGTATCAGCGCATGCGTGTCGCCTCGCTCGCCATTCTGGAGAAGATCGGCGTCGAGACCGGTGGTTCCAACGTGCAGTTTGCCGTGAACCCGCAGACCGGTCGCCTGATCGTCATCGAGATGAACCCGCGCGTGAGCCGTTCGTCCGCACTGGCCTCCAAGGCCACGGGCTTCCCCATCGCCAAGGCCGCCGCTCGCCTGGCCGTGGGCTACACGCTCGACGAGATCGTCAACGACATCACCAAAGCCACGCCTGCCTGCTTTGAGCCCACGATCGACTACTGTGTGGTCAAGGTGCCGCGCTTTGCCTTTGAGAAGTTCAAGGGTACCGACCCCACGCTCACAACGCGCATGAAAGCCGTGGGCGAGATCATGGCGATCGGCCGCACCTTTGAGGAGGCCTTTGGTAAGGCCATGCGCTCGCTGGAGGACGGGCATCAGGGCATTTGCGCTGGTGGCAAGGAAGGTGCCGATAAGCTGAGCGACGACGAGCTCGCTCAGGCCGTGGGCACCCCGACTGAGCACCGCATCTTCTTTGTGGTCGAGGCCCTGCGTCGTGGCTGGGATGTCGGGCGCATCCATGCCATCTGCGGCATCGATCCGTGGTATCTCAACCGTATCAACGATATGGTGCAGGTCCAGGAGAGCATTCGCGGCCTGCGCGTGGAGGACATCGACGCCGACGCGATGCGCCTGCTCAAGCAGTATGGCACGAGCGATGCCGAGATTGCCGCGCTGACCGGCTCGGACGAGCGCTTTGTTCGCGCTTACCGTAAGGGCCTGGGCGTGGTTCCCAGCATGAAGACGGTCGACACCTGCGCTGCTGAGTTCTCGAGTGCCACGGAGTATCACTACAAGACCTACGAAAACATCTACCGCACGAGCCCGGTCGCCAAGAAGTGCGTTGCCCCCGACGAGACCACGCCGGCAGATAAGCCCAAGGCGATGATTCTGGGTGCCGGCCCCAACCGTATCGGCCAGGGTATCGAGTTTGACTACTGCTGCGTGCACGCGAGCTACGCGCTGGCGGCCCGTGGCTTCGAGACCATCATGGTCAACTGCAACCCCGAGACCGTCTCGACCGACTACGACACGTCCGATCGTCTGTACTTTGAGCCGCTCACCTACGAGGACGTCATGGACGTTATCGATGTTGAGCGCCCCGACGGCGTCGTGGTGACGCTCGGCGGCCAGACCCCGCTTAAGCTGGCGCGCATGCTCGAGGAGAGCGGCGTGAACATCATGGGTACTAAGCCCGATGCCATCGATTTTGCCGAGGACCGCGAGCGCTTTGCCGCCCTGCTCGACAAGCTGGGCATTATGTACCCGCCGGCGGGTCAGGCCACCTCGTTTGAGGAGGCCGAGGCCGTGGCTGCGCATATCGGCTACCCGCTGCTGGTTCGTCCGAGCTATGTGTTGGGCGGCCGCGGCATGATGATCGCCTACGATGCCGAGCATCTGCACGATTACATGGCCGAGGCTGCGCGCATCAGCCCCGACTACCCGGTGTACCTCGACCGCTTCCTGGAGGGCGCGATCGAGTCCGATGTCGATGCCCTGTGCGACGGCGAGGAGGTCTACATCGGCGGTATTCTGGAGCATATCGAGGAGGCCGGTATCCACTCCGGTGACTCCGCGACTTGCATTCCGCCGTTTAGCTTTAGCGAGAGTCTGCAGGCGAAGCTCCGCGAGACCACGTGCCGCATCGCGATGGCGCTGGGAGTTCGTGGCCTGGTCAATGTGCAGTATGCCATCAAGGGCGAGACCGTCTACGTGATTGAGGCCAACCCGCGTGCCAGCCGTACCGTGCCGTTTATCTCCAAGGCCACCGGCGTGCCGCTGGCCAAGTGCGCGGCGCGCATCATGGCGGGCGATTCCATCGCGAGCCTGGGCCTGCCGAGCGACGAGCGCCAGCTGGACTGCTTCTGCATGAAGGAAGCCGTTATGCCCTGGGGTCGTTTCCCGGGAGCCGACGTTATCCTGGGGCCCGAGATGAAGTCGACGGGCGAGGTCATGGGTGTCGCCAAGAGCTATCCCGAGGCATACGCCAAGACACAGCTGGCGATTGACTACAAGCTTCCCGATCCGAGCGCCGGCAAGGTGTTCATTAGCGTGTGCGATCGCGACAAGCGCCATATCCTTTCGGTCGCCCGTATCCTGCGCTATCTGGGCTTTGACATCTGCTCTACCGAGGGTACGGCGCGCGTGCTGCGTGGAGGCAACGTGACGTGCGAGGTCGTGGAAAAGATCAGCGGCCCGCACGACGGCGAGCGCCCCAACATCGGTGACCTTATCGCCGATGGCAAGATCGCGGTAATCATCAATACGCCGTACGGCCCGGGCTCGCGCGGCGACGGCTATCTGTTGCGCACCGAGGCGGTGCGCCGCGGCGTGACCTGCGTGACGGCGATGTCTGCCGCCAACACCTACGTGAGTGCTATCGAGGCGGTGCGCGAGGACCAACAGGGCCACGGCAGCGCCAACGACATGGGCATGGACGTCATCGCCCTGCAGGACCTGCCGCAGTACACGGTGTAGTGTGACCTGGTCGGCCGGGGCGGGAGGGGCCGAGATTTCCCCCTTTCGCTCCGGCTGCAAGCAGAGTCGCTCAGGAGGAAACTCGGCCCCTCCCGTCCCGGACTGCGGTGACTTTGCTGCACCGTGTGCTGCCGAAGGGGCTTTGCGCGATGACTAGGGCTGAATAAAATTGAGTGTGGGCGCCGTCGTTCATTCGAACGACGGCGCCCACGTTATGTAGGAGGGACTTTCAGCCTCGTCAACCTCCCATTCCAAACCAAATCAGCCAACGTACGTCATGGCAATATCCGGTAGGTCCCCGGGTGCCCCGCGGCGGGCTGGGTTATTTAGCTGAGCGACTTTGCGAAGCAAGGGAAGCTCATTATTTCAGCCAACGTACGTCATAGCAATTCCCGGTAGGTCGAAGGTGCTCTGCGGCGGCCCGGTGTTTTCATCTGAGCGACTTTGCGAAGCAACCGGAGTGAAGATGAAAACACCGGGCCGCCGTAGAGCACCAACAGACCGCAGGGACGGGAGCAGCTATACTACTCTCAGTAGTTAAGGGTCGCGGATTGGCCGCGTCACCGCTCTCAACAGGAGGTCTTTGTTTATGGCAGATCAAAAGCCGGTTGTCGGGATCATCATGGGTTCCAAGTCCGATCTGGGCGTTATGGAAGGCTGCACCGCCGAGCTCGAGGCGCTCGGTGTGCCCTATGAGCTCGTGATTGCCAGCGCGCACCGTACGCCGGCGAAGGTCCACGAGTGGGCCTCGACTGCCGCCGACCGTGGCATCAAGGTGATTATCGCCGCAGCCGGCAAGGCCGCGCACCTGGGCGGTGTCGTGGCTGCCTTTACGCCGCTGCCGGTTATCGGCGTGCCTATGAAGACGAGTGATCTGGGCGGCATGGATTCGCTGCTGTCGATGGTGCAGATGCCTTCGGGCGTGCCTGTGGCATGCGTTGCCATCAACGGCGCCAAGAACGCTGCCATCTACGCCACGCAGATTCTGGGTGCTTGCGATCCCGAGTATCGCGCAATTATCAAGAAGATGAAGCAGGAGATGGCTGACGCTTAAGCGGCTTGCCGTTCCGTTGTAATCATAGGGAGAGTCATGTCCGACTATCAGGGAAAACGTTTCTCGGCTTCTCAGATCCCCGATCCATCCAAGTCGGGATCGGCCCGCTCCATGCAGCAGGGTCGGGCATCCTCTCCTCAACAGGCTCGTGCGCCGCGCCCCGTAACGCCGACGTCCCATCGCCGTCAGGATACGCCGGCTGCGTTTCGCCCCTCGTCATATGGCACGGCAAAGAAGCAGGCCCGGTCGACGAGGCAACCGAGCGGCGCTCCGTCCAGCTACACCGAGCCGCCGCGTAAGAAGCGCCGCTCCATCATCCCCATTCTGCTCATCATCGTGGGCATCGGTCTGATCGTTGCCGCTGCCGCCATCTTTATCAATGCACAGATTGGCTACAAGCAGGCGAGCGATTCGTACCAAAAGATCGAGAAGCAGTACGTGAGCGATAAGGATGCGAGCGGCGTGCCGATTGTCGATTTTGACGCTCTTGCTAAGGCAAATCCCGAGATCGTGGGATGGATTTATGTGCCGGATACCAACATCAACTATCCCGTGGTGCAGGCCAAGGACAACTCTAAATACCTCAACACGCTGTTTGACGGTACGTCCAATGCATCGGGTGCGATTTTCTTGGACTTCGAAGATGTCGCGCCGGGCATGGTGGACCAGCAGACGACAATCTACGGCCACCATATGAACGACGGATCGATGTTTAATGTGATCTCGGACACCACCGACCAGGCGACGTTCGACAGCATCGAGTACGTGTACTACATCACGCGCGATGACACGTATAAGCTGAGACCGCTGGCGACCAAGGTGGTTGAGGATACGTACTCCAAGGCGCGCGCGACCAACTTTGAGGGCGACGACGGGCTGACGAATTATCTGTCCGAGATGCTCGACGGTGCCTCTGCCGTGGCGAGCGATGCCACCGATCGTGCCGCTTCGGCAACCAAGGTCGTAACACTTGTGACCTGCCGCTCACTGTCATTTAGCAATACGCGCGCCGTCATGGTACTCACGCCGGTCGAGGAATAAGTGGTTCGAGAGTAGCTAATTTGGGACGGGGCTCTTTTAGCTACCCCGGGTATGCAGAATGATTTTGCTGGGTTAGGTGACTGGGGTAGCTAAAAGAGCCCCGTCCCAAATTAGCTACTCGACGACGGAAAAAAGGGGAAGCGATGCTTGAAAGTGGCAAATTGATGCCTTCGGTCGATGCGTGGCTGCGCGAAGCCAAGGCCGACGCTTCGGCGCCGGCGTGTGGCATGTACCTGACGCACAATGGCGTGGTGCGTGCAACGCCCAAGTCTGAGGCCCGTGGTGTCGAGACCGATGGCGTGGCGCCGGGCCACAAGGTGGGCGGCGTGGTGTTTGGCTACGACGCCAGCAAGGTACAGGCTGCCATCGAGGCGACGCGCGCGATGCCCGGCATCGGCTATGTGCGCGTATGGCTGGCGAGCGGCGAGCTTGCCGTGGGCGACGACATCATGCTCGTGCTCATTGGCGGAGACATTCGCCCGCACGTGGTCGATGCGCTGCAGGCGCTCGTCGGCACTATCAAGAACGAGTGCGTGAGCGAGGTCGAGCGCGAATCGTAACGCCTAGCCGGCAACCCGTGTACGTCTATAGCAAAAGCCCGCTGGCAGTTCAGGTAAATCTGCCAGCGGGCTTTGGTGTGTTGGGGCTGTTTTGTGCCGGCGCTCGCTACACGCGTGTGGCGTCCTTGGGGCTCATGGTCATGCTCTGGAAGCGATTTTCCATATACTCGTTATCGAAGTACTTTCCGTAGAACTGCGCAACGGGAATATCGCTGGCCGTGCCGTTGACACGCTGGTACCAGTAGTCGAGCGATTGCAGCGTCATGACGCCGTCGACCAGCATGATGATGGTAAAGATGACGGTGGCTGAGTAGCGATTCTTCCAGGGAATCATGTTAATGAGCTTGAGCAATCTGGGCAGCAGCAGCTTGATCCAGATGAGTCCGCCCAGACCCCACAGGCAGGCGAAGCCCGTGCAGGTGCGACCGCCCGTAAGCACGGCGAGCGGATCGGGCATGCCAAAGAGCTTCATGTGCGAGTAGTTCCACGAGACCACACCGAACGAGGTCTGCATAAACCAGCCCACAAAGACCTCAAAGCTTGCGCCAAGCAGGGCGCTCACCAAAAAGATAATGATGGGGTTCTTTTTGTAGAAGCGGTTGAGCACCATGGTCATGAGTACGGCGCCAAATCCGTAGATGGGGCTGAAGGGGCCAAATAGCATGCCGGCGCGGTTCTGGTAGACGCCTGGATCGTCGACCGTCATGTGCCAGATGTCCTCCAGGATCAGACCGAGCACGCAGCAGACAAAGAATACCCAGAACAGGTTGAAGTAGTTGAGCTTGATGTAGCCCTCGCCGGTCTCATCGCGGCCGAGCATACCCTCGGCGGCGGCGTCGCGATCGAGCATCTCCTGCAAGCGGCGCTGCAGTTCGCGCTCCTGACGAAGCGTTGGGTCAACAGTGGCCGAAAGCGCGACGAGGATGCCGAGCTGGATGGCGGGGCGCAGCAAGAACGGCCCGATACCCTGGAGCATCACGTCGACCAAAAGCTCAACGACGGTAAGTGCGATAAGGATATAGGACAGGCGCGCGGCGTTGCGGCGCTGGTTCTTGATGAGGTCCAGGCCAAAGATGATCAAGATGACCGCGCTCGCCGCCGAGAGCATGATGCCGGCGACGATAAGGCCGACCGCGACGAGCGTGTTGTCGCCGAGCTTGGCGGCGGCGTTGCCGTTGATGAGCGCGGTGATGACCTGCCACATAAAGGCGCCGACCGAAGGGAGCGTGCCTACGCCGGACAGGATGCACAGGACGGCGTACACCTTAATGATGAGGGGAATCTTCTTGACCTCCGTGGCGCTGGGGACGCTGGGGTCGAGTTCGTTTCGATCCATACGGAACCTTTCTCGTTTTGTTGTAGGTTACAAGGATACGCCGCCGACCTGCTTAAAGACAGGACGAATGGCCCAATTGCAGCAATGTAAGCCCTAACGGTGGGCGAGACGCGTCGCGACGGAAACATACGGGACCGTTGGCCCCGAGGGCGGGTTGCCAGATAAAATGTTTGGCCGCAAAACGGATTATAAGCTCGGTGGGCTTTTAAAAACCGCTGTTCATGCGCGGGAGTGCTTGTCTTGCCGTGCGTATAATAGGGCAGGTAACGCCAAATAACGAGGCTCTGAGGGGATGCCATGTCTCAAGAAACCATCCGCGCGGCCGAGCGTGCTACGGGACGGCTGACGACCATGTCGACGTATGATCCGGACTCCGACCAGCTGCATGAGGAATGCGGCATCTTTGGTGTGTGGGCACCCGATCGCGACGTGGCTCGACTGACGTACTTTGGTCTGCGTGCGCTGCAGCATCGCGGCCAGGAATCGGCGGGAATCGCCGTGGGCGATGGCGGCACGGTTATGGTTCGCAAAGACCTGGGACTGCTCGATCGCGTGTTCTCCAACGCCGACCTGTCGACGCTCTCCGGCCAGTTGGCTGTGGGCCACGTGCGCTATGGCACCGCCGGCGCCAAGAGCTGGGAAGCCTCGCAGCCGCATCTTTCCACCATCAACAGCGTCATCATCGCGCTTGCGCACAACGGCACCCTGGTTAACACTGACGAGCTGCGCCGCCAGCTGATCGAGCTCGGCGTGCCGTTCCTCTCCAATTCGGATTCCGAGGTCGCGACCAAGCTCATTGGCTACTTTACCCAGTGTACGGGCCACCTGCGCGAGGGCATTCGCAAGACCATGGAGCTCGTGCGCGGCGGCTACGCCATGACGCTCATCAACGAGCAGGCACTCTACGCTTTCCGCGACCCGCATGGCATTCGTCCGCTGGTGCTGGGCAAGCTCGTGGACGAGGGCCTGGACCAGGCCGACGCCGCATCCGTTTCGCAGCTACCGTCGCAAGACGACGCCGCGAGGGTCGACGCTGCCGCTCATGTCACGCGCGCTGGCGGCTGGGTCGTTGCCTCCGAGACATGTGCACTCGATATCGTGGGCGCCGAGTATGTCCGTGATGTCCGTCCCGGCGAGATCTTGCGCATCAGTGCCGAGGGCCTGGTATCCGAGCAGGGTGTGCCCGCTGCCAAAGAGCCCGCTAACTGCATCTTTGAGCAGGTCTACTTTGCCCGCCCCGACTCCATCATGAATGGCAAGAGCGTCTACGCCTGCCGTTACGACATGGGTCGTCAGCTGGCACACGAGGAGCCCGTCGATGCCGACCTGGTCATCGGCGTGCCCGACTCCGGTCTGCCGCCTGCGGAGGGTTATTCGCGCGAGAGCGGCATTCCCTTTGGCGAGGGCCTCATCAAGAATCGCTATGTGGGCCGTACGTTTATCGAGCCCACGCAGGAGCTGCGTGCCATGGGCGTGCGCATGAAGCTCAATCCATTGCGCGACAATATCGAGGGCAAGCGCCTGGTCGTCATCGACGACTCCATCGTTCGCGGCACCACCATGGTGCAGCTCGTCAAGATGCTGCGCAACGCCGGCGCCAAGGAGATTCACATCCGCATCAACTCGCCCGAGGTCATCTGGCCGTGCTTCTACGGCATCGATACCGACGTGCAGTCGCAGCTCATCAGCGCTAACAAGACGGTCGATGAGATCTGCGAGTACATTGGCGCCGATTCGCTGGCCTTCCTTTCGGTCGAGGGCCTGCTGAAGGTCATGCCCAAGGGCGGCTACTGCGATGCGTGCTTTACCGGCCGTTATCCCGTGGCGATTCCCGAGAGCTTTGGCCGCGACAAGTTTATGGAGGGCTTTAAGCCCCGCAACCTGGATAAGCCGCTGCACTTTGGCGAAGACGCCGTGGTCGAGAAATACGATGACCGCAGCTGGGAAGAGAAGCACGGCGAGGCCTAAAACCTGTCATTTAGGGACAGGTTTATTTTGGTAGGTTTTACCTGCTGTTTTGTTGATATGACGGCGCGCACCGCTGCGGTGTGCGCCGATATGAACGCAACTATGAGCACTGTTTGGCGTCTGTGTGTCAAACGGTAGTGGGAGAGGAAGGCTCAGATGAGCGACAGCAAGCATGTGACGTATGAGGATGCCGGCGTCGATACCGCCGAGGGCGGCCGCGCCGTCGACGCTATTAAGCAAATGGTTAAGGATACCAACCGTCCCGAGGTTATCGGCGGCATCGGTGGCTTTGGCGGCCTGTTCTCGGCCGCCGCGCTTAAGGATATGGAAGACCCGATCCTGATCAGCGGTACCGACGGCGTGGGCACCAAGCTCGTCCTCGCCCAGATCATGGACCGTCACGAGACGGTGGGCCAGGACCTGGTCGCCATGTGCGTCAACGACATTTTGGCTTCGGGCGCCGAGCCGCTCTTCTTTTTGGACTATGTTGCCATCGGCCACATCGAGGCCGAGCACATGGCAAAGATCATCAAGGGCGTGGCCGATGGCTGCAAGCTCGCGGGCTGCGCGCTCGTGGGCGGCGAGATGGCCGAGCACCCGGGCGTCATGGCTCCCGCCGACTACGACCTCGCCGGCTTTACCGTGGGTGTCGTCGACCGTCCCAAGATGCTCGACCCCGCCAACGTCCGCCCCGGCGACGTGATTCTGGGCCTTCCCTCCACCGGCGTGCACTCCAACGGCTACTCGCTCGTGCGTAAGGTCATCGGCGTTGACGGCATCAAGCCGGGTACGCCCGAGGCCGCCGCTAAGGCCGAGGAGCTGAGCCGTCCGCTCGAGGAGCTCGGCGGCGCATCACTGGCAGACGCTCTGCTGGCCCCCACGCGCATCTACGTCAAGCCGATTCTTGAGCTGCTCCGCGGCGGCGCTCCGGTGCACGCCATCGCCCATATCACCGGCGGTGGCATCACCGAGAATCTTAACCGTGCGCTGGCCGACGACGTCGACGCCGTGGTCACCCGCAATGGCGCCGAGATGGGCTGGGACATTCCGCCCGTCATCACCTATGTTTCGCACCAGGCCGAGCTTACGCCCAACGAGGCATGCAAGACCTTCAACATGGGCGTCGGCCTGTGCCTGATTGTCGCTCCCGAAGATGAGGCCGCGGTAACCGATGCCCTGGTCGCGCTGGGCGAGAAGCCGTTCCGCGTGGGCGAATGCGTCGAGGGCTCCGGTAAGGTCGTGTACTCCGATGAGCGCTAACGAGCAGACGGCTGCCGCCGAGGGCCTGGGTTTTGCGCCCTATACCCGTCCGACCGGCACCGATACCACCGAGCCGCTCAAGATCGGCGTGCTCATCAGCGGTTCGGGCACCAACCTGCAGGCGCTGATCGACCTGATCGCCGCCGGCAAGCTCAATGCTTCGATCGAGCTCGTGGTGTCGAGCCGTCCTTCGGCCAAGGGCCTGCAGCGTGCAGAGCGTGCGGGTATCCAGACGCTGACGCTCTCCAAGGATGTCTACGCCGACCCTATCGCCGCCGACGAGATTATTGCGCACGAGCTTCTCGAGCGCGGCTGCGAGTATGTGGTCATGGCTGGTTACATGCGCATGGTGCATACGCCGCTGCTGGCGGCGTTCCCCAACCGCGTTGTCAATCTGCATCCGGCGCTGCTGCCGAGCTTTACCGGTGCGCATGCGATCGATGATGCCTTTGCGCGCGGCGTCAAGGTGACCGGTGTGACCGTGCATTTTGCCAACGAGATCTACGACAACGGTCCCATCATCGCCCAGCGCGCGCTGGCTGTTGAGGAAGGTTGGGATGTCGACACACTCGAGGAGCACATTCACGCGATCGAGCACGTGCTGTATCCCGAAGTCGTGCAGATGCTCGCTGACGGCCGCGTCCACGTGCTGGAGAGCGGTAAGGTGGCAATTGATCCGGCGCGCCATCGTGCGTAAAAGGATTCGCTTGGTTTTCGTTGCAACGTAAACTATCAAAAAGCTGATTGGGGCATTTGGAATCACATGTGCCCCAATCAGCTTAATATCTCTTTGATTTTGGGCTCTGGATAACGTGACGGGCACCATTCCCATTTCAAGAAATCCGATAGGGCCTCGTCTGTGTGTGGGCGGGGCCCTTTTGCGTGGCCTTTTATGTTTGCTATACTGCTAGCAAGTAGAGAGGAGCCGCTATGGGTGCAGCAACGGTGCAGCTCAACACACGAATCGATCCTATGCTCAAGGCTGGTGGCGATGCGGTCCTGACACGCAATGGATTGGGGCCGAGCGATGCCATTCGTGCGCTTTGGGCCTATCTTGTCGAGCATCAAGCGTTGCCGGGATTTATGGTGACGGATAAGCGCGAGGCGCCCCGCGCGGAGAGCCTGGCTGAGCAGGGGTGTGGCCTAGCTTTTTCATCGCTGGGGCTAAATGCTTCGGATTTTGCGCCAGTTGGATCATCTGCGGAAGACTGGGATGCCGTACGAGATGATATGTATGACACGATGATTGCCGATATTGAGGCGAATTGTCGATGATCGAGGCAAAGCATCTCTTGGTAGATACGAACGTTTGGCTCGATTATTACCTGCAAGAGGGGGCGTTCGACGAAGCGAAGAGATTAGTTGAACTGGCCGAGGCGGGAAAGATTGACCTTCTGTACACGCCCACGACGGCAAAGGATGTGTTCTATATCCTGCCTCGGCGTCTGGCCCGGCGGAATGCGAATGGGATTAACGTTTCGTTTGCCTCGGCGTCATGGGCCTGCATCGAGCATATGATGCAGGTGGCAACTGCCTCTCCGCTTTCGTTGGCAGAGTGCGAGATGGCGCGCATGCTTGGCAAGCGCATGCCGGATCTTGAAGACAACCTCATCATCGCTTCGGGCGAGACGGCAGATGTTGACTACGTGGTCACGAGCGATCGGCGCATGCTGGAGGCGATGCCCGAGGTGTGCTTGACGCCTGCCCGCGCACTCGAGATGATTGGGATCCTCGGCTAACCTTGCCTGTCTGGTTTCGCTATCATATGGGGCATTGTGAACCTCATGCAACTTTGGAGGACGGTATGGCGGATAACGCCGAGATGCTATTCGCGCCTGAGCTGGTGTTTTTTGATTGGGAGTGCGCGACGCCGGATGAGGTGTTTGCGCGACTCGAGGGCGAGCTTGCTCCGCGCGGCTACATTGCGTCCGGTTGGCTCGATGCCGTCCGTACGCGCGAGGACATCTATCCCACGGGCCTCGCCATGCCGGCGGCCAATATTGCCATTCCGCATACCGATCCGGGGTTTGTGGCTAAGCCCTATATCGCGGTGATTAAGCCCTCCGCGCCCGTGACGTTCAATGCTATGGCGGGCATGGGTGCCCCCGTGCCGGCGCAGATCATCATCAATCTGGGTATTGCCGAGCCGGGCGGCCAGGTCGAGGCCCTGCAAGCGCTTATGAATATCTTTATGGATGCCGACGCCGCAGCCGACGTGCTCGGTCAGACTTCGTCCCAGGGCATGGTCGACGCCATCCGCCGCCACTTCTAAGACTGGCACCTTTGCACCAAAATGGTGCAGATTAACCTGTCTCCCATGCACCAGGTGTGCCGCGGGGCTGTGTTGTGACACAATGACGTTTGTTCGATTCGTGATGCGAAAGGCCAACTATGGCAAACAAGAAAAAGAACCCAGAGGCCGCACCGACGCCCGAGCAACGGTCCCGCGCTGCCTCCAGCTCTCGCAAGAAGCAGCGCAAGACGTACGTGTCTAAGACCGTCAAGATCGTTCTGGTGGTTATCGGCGTGCTGGCAATGCTGCTTTCCGTCTCGGCCATGGCGTGCTCCGGTTTGATGTCGCAGACCGAGAACAATAACTCGGGTTACAAACTGACCGGCGGCGTGGCTGCTACTATCAACGGCACCAACCTCACCGAGGACACCGTGACCAAGCAGATCATGAGCATGCGCACGTCCTACGGCTATACCAAGGATGAGGATTGGGCGCAGTATCTGGTTGACAACGACCTGACGCCCAAGAAGTACCGCAAACAGCTCATCGATTCCTATACGCAGCAGATTCTGCTCCAGCAGGCGCAGAAGGAGAACGGCGTGACGGTTTCGGACGAGGAAGTAGAGAAGGCTTGGAAGGACGCCTGCAAGAGCGCGGGCGGCGCCAAGACCTTTAAGGAGACCCTTAAGACCTACGGCTATACCGAGGACACCTACAAGGATTCGCTCAAGGAGAGCCTGGCGCAGCAGAAGCTTAAGGATGCCGTTGCTCCCACCAGCAAGCCCAAGGACAGCGAGATTGTCGATTACATTAACGAGAACCTGTCTAACTACAACGATGCCCGCCGCTCGTCGAACATCCTGATCAAGGTTGATTCCGACGCTTCCGACGAGGACAAGGCCGCCGCCAAGGCCAAGGCGCAGGAGTGCCTGGATAAGATCAACTCCGGCGAGCTGAGCTTTGAGGATGCCGTGAAGCAGTATTCCGACGACACCGGTTCCAAGGAGAAGAAGGGTGACGTGGGCTGGGATAAGCTCACCACCTTTGTCGACAGCTACCAGACGGCGCTCGAGGGCCTTAACAAGGGCGATGTGAGCGATGTGGTCGAGTCGACGTATGGCTACCACATCATCAAGTGCACCGACTACTTCCATGTCGATGGCCAGGTCGATGACATCAATCAGGTGCCCAAGGCTATTAAGAAGTACGTTTCCAATGTGGTGAAGACCCAAGCATCGGGCACGGCATACAACGAGTGGCTGGAGAAGTACACGAAGGATGCCGACATTACCGTCAACCCCATGCCCAAGGACGTGCCCTATAACGTGAGCCTGAAGGGCGTCACCAAGAGCTCGACCGACGATTCGTCGACGACTGAGTAATCAAGGGGCGGTGCTCGTGCGAGTGCCGCCCACACTATTGAGGAGGATTTGCAGATGACCAACGAAGAGCTGCAGCAGGAAATGATTGCCGCCATGAAGGCCAAGGACAAGGTTCGCCTGTCTATCATTCGCCAGGTCAAGGCCGAGGTTAAGAACATCGAGGTCAACGAGCGCCGCGACGTGACCGAGGAAGACGTCAACAGCATGATCAAGCGTCTGATTAAGCAGACAAGCGAGACGTTGGAGATGTCCATCAAGGCCGGTACCGATCAAGATCGTACCGACAACCTGACCGAGCAGGTCAAGATTCTGGAGAGCCTACTGCCCGCGCAGGTTTCGGGCGAGGAGCTCGAGGCTCTGATTGAGCAGGTCATCGCCGAGCTGGGCGCCACGTCCAAGAAGCAGATGGGCCAGGTTATGGGGGCGCTCGGCAAGGCCACCGGCGGCAACTTCGATAAACCGGCCGCGGCAAAGATCGTCGGCGGCAAACTCGCGTAATTTGTTACGCGGTTTTACCAAACCGCGTAACGGCTCGACGCTGCAAACCCGTACACGCGGCAATCTGACGTTCAATTTCAAGGGCGCGACCATGAGGTCTGCGCCCTTTCATTTCACGTCACCTTGCTCGCGTGTACGGGTTTTCGCTGACTTATGCTCAACAAGGGCGGTTGTATTATTTTCGGGTCTTGAGGGGCGCGGCCGTCATGGTCGCGCCCCTTTTTGCTGGGCTGGGTACTCATTTAAGCCTGTCCCCAATGAGTGGTCCCCAATGAGCGGGTTAAAGGTTGCGGGTTCTTTACGGGAATGTAGTGTGGGCTGCGGAAACGTGGTTCTTTCCGTAAAATAGAGCAATTCGTGTAAGCGCAGGGAAGGGATATTCATGGCAGACATGATCGAGATCAAGCATCTCAACAAGTACTTTGGCGACCTGCATGTGCTCAAAGATATCAACCTCACCGTCAAGCGCGGCGAGAAGCTCGTAATGATCGGGCCTTCCGGCTCGGGCAAGTCCACGCTCATCCGTTGCGTCGATTATCTGGAGGAGCCCACGTCGGGCGAGGTCATCATCGACGGTACGCCGCTCACCAAAAAGAATCACCTGGAGATGGCTCGCAAGTACAGCTCCATGGTGTTTCAGCAGTTCAACCTATATCCCAACATGACGGTGCTGGGCAACCTGACGCTCGCGCCCATCAAGCTGCAAAAGAAGAGTAAGGAGGAGGCGACCGAGATCGCCATCGCCGCGCTCAAGCGCGTCGGCATGGCGCATAAGGCCGGCGAGTATCCGCAGAACCTCTCGGGCGGTCAGCAGCAGCGCATCGCCATTGCCCGTGCCCTGTGCACCAAGCAGCCCATCATCCTGTTTGACGAGCCGACCTCGGCGCTCGACCCCGAGATGGTCCAGGAAGTCCTGGACGTTATGATTGAGCTCGCGCAGGAGGATATCACCATGATCTGCGTGACGCACGAGATGGGCTTTGCGCGCCAGGTGGCCGACCGCGTCATCTTTATGGAGGACGGCCGTATCCTAGAGGAGGGCACACCCGAGCACTTCTTCGATAACCCCGAGAACCCGCGCTGCCGCGAGTTTCTGTCCAAGATTCTGCACTAGGCGCGGTGATGGACATGACGGATATGACGAGGGCGGCCGTGTCGCGCCGCCACTTTTTGCAGCTGGCGGGCGCCGGTATGCTCGCGCTGACGGGGACCGCGCTTGCCGGTTGCGGCAACTCCACCGTCGGCGAGGGCTCCGACAAGGGGTCTAAGCTTGCGGCCATCAAGTCGCGTGGCCATCTGAACGCCGGCGTTAAGAAGGACGTTCCTGGCTACGGCTATTACGACACCGCCAAGGGCCGCTTTGAGGGCATGGAGGTCGATTTGTGCTACCAGATCGCCGCTGCCGTCTTTGGCGTGAGCTACAAGGATGCCCGCGCCCAGGAGCTTGTCGAGTTTACCGACGTAACGCCCAAGACGCGCGGCCCGCTGATCGATAACGGCCAGCTCGACGTGGTCGCGGCGACCTACACCATCACCGACGAGCGCAAGAAGAGCTGGGATTTCTCGACGCCGTACCGCACCGACTACGTGGGACTCATGGTCAAGAAGCGTTCGGGCTTTACCTCGATTGAGGACCTGGACGGCAAGGTCATTGGCGTGAGCCAGGGTGCCACCACGCAGGGCCTGATCGAGCAGATGATCAAGGACAACGGCTTTAGCTGCGAGCCCGAGTTTAGGGCCTTTAGCGGCTACCCCATCATTAAGAGTTCGCTCGATGCCGGCAATATCGACGTCTTTGCCATGGACCGCTCCACGCTGGCCGGTTACATGAACGAGACCGTCGAGCTGCTGCAACCCGAGGTCAAGTTTGGCGAGCAGGGCTACGGCGTGGCGACCAAGAAGGGCTGTGATCTTTCGGCCGTGGTCGATCAGGTGATATGCGATCGCCTGGCCGACGGCTGGCTCGACCAAGAGGTTAAGACCTGGGGTCTTGTATAGGCGCATCGTCCAAGGAAGGAATCAAATGCTCGAAGGATTGTTTGACGCCGACCGCTGGTCGACGACATTCCAAAACATGGGGCCCTTCTGGGAGGGCTTTGGCGTGACGATGCAGGTGGTCGTTGCCGGCCTGCTGCTGTCGCTGGTGTTGGGCACGCTGCTGGGCGTGTTCTCTACCACTCGTTCTCGCGTTTTGCGCGCCATAAGCCGCGTGTACGTGGAGTTTTACCAGAACACCCCGCTGCCCGTGCAGGTGCTCTTTATGTACATGGCCGGTCCGCAGTTTTTGCAGGCCATAACCGGTGCCGACCAGCCGGTGCGTATCGCGCCGTTTGTGCTGGGCTTCTTGGGCGTGGGCCTGTATCACGCTGCCTACATTTCGGAGGTCATCCGTACCGGTATCGAGGCCGTTCCGCGTGGCCAGATGGAGGCGGCCCAGAGCCAGGGCTTCACCCGTGCGCAGGCATACTGGTACATCGTGCTGCCCCAGACGTTCGAGATCATTCTGCCGCCTCTGTGTAACCAGGCACTCAACCTGGTCAAAAACACGTCGGTGCTGGCGCTTGTGGCCGGCGGCGACCTTATGTACCGTTCCGACAACTTTGTGAGTCTGTACGGGTACCTGCAGGGATACATCGTCTGCTGCCTTATGTACTTCATCATCTGCTTTCCGCTCGCCATGCTGGTGCAATGGCTCGAGCGCCGCTCCAAGGAGCGCCCGCGCGGCATGAGCCTGGCCGAGCTGGGGCTTGACAACGTAGAGGAGGCCTAGCGCATGGAAATCTTCAACGCGACCAACCTGCTTTACATTTGGGGTGGCTTTGTTAAGACGATCGAGATCTCGGCGCTGTCGATCTTTTTCTCGCTCATCTTTGGCACGGTGCTGGCGCTCGTTAAAAGCTACGCGCCCCGTCCATTCCGTATTTTGGTGAGCGCCTATATCGAGCTGTTCCGTTGCACGCCAAACTTGCTGTGGATCCTGTTTATCTACTTTACGGTGCAGGGTTTGGACATTGTGATTTCGACCATCGCCTTTACGCTGTTTACCAGCGCTGTTATGGCCGAGATTGTGCGTGGCGGCCTCAACTCGATTCCGCGCGGCCAGTTTGAGGCGGCGCAGAGCCAGGGCTTTGGCTTCTTTGCCACCATGCGCTATATCATTCTGCCGCAGACGTTTAAGACGATCATTCCGGCGCTGTTTAGCCAGTGCACGACCGTCATCAAGGACAGCTCGTATCTTTCGGGCATTAACGTGGCCGAGCTCATGTACACGGCAAACGTCGTGATGGCCCACGCGATCGACCTGTCGCAGGTGCTTATGCTCTACGGCCTGGTGTTTGCGATGTACTTTGTGCTCAACTTTGGTATCTCGCTGCTGGTGAGGGCATATCAACGTCGCATTGTGGCCGCATAGTCCTGCTTCCCCAAGCACGGCACCTTGCCCCTCAATCGTCGCTTGCGTACATTTAGTACGTGGCGCTCCTCTTTCGGGGCAATCTGCCGCACTTGGGAAACCAGGACGAAGGTGGGGGCAAAATGAATGTGACAAAGGGACTGTCCCTTTGTCACATAGAGAAAGGAATCGCGATGAGCGATCTGGAGAACAAGAAGAATCCTGTGGTCATTACCATCGCGCGCGACTTTGGCGCCGAGGGCCACGAGATTGGCCGCATGCTTGCCAACGAGTTGGGAATTCCGCTGTACGATAACGAGCTGCTGGTGCGTGCGTCGATGCGCGCGGGTGAGTCGCTCGATAAGATGGCCGCCTATGACGAGCGTCTGGCCGTGGAGAACATGGCGTTTCTGCCCGACCGCTACGATGCGCGTTCGTACTCGGACAAGTTGTTCCAAAAGATGAGTCAGGTGATTTTGGACCTGGGCGAGACCGAGAGCTGCATTATCGAAGGCCGCCTGTCCGATTACCTGCTGCGTAACAACCCCAATCACATTGCCGTGTTGGTGACCGCACCCTTTGAGGACCGCGTCGAGATCGTGCGCAAGAAGCGTGGGCTCAACAAAAAGAAGGGCGCCAAGCTGGTCAAGCAGCAGCAGAAGGCACGCGAGGCGTTCTATAAGCGCTACAGCGCCGGAAAGTGGAAGATGACGAGTGGCAAGGATATCGTCGTCAACCGCGCCAAGCTGGGCCGCGAGGGCTGCAAAGACGTCATAGCCGCTGCCTACCGCTACAAGGTGGCGCAGCTCGAAGGCTAGCCGACCAAAAGCCATCACAAAGGGGACAGGCACCTTTATGGTGATCGGGCGGCTGGCATAGAAAAAGTCCCCGCCGGGCGTGTGCCCGACGGGGACTTTGCCGTTTGGTGGCTAGCGCTGTAGGTGATTACTCACCCAGCAGGCTCTTGGTGATGGAAGCGGCGGCCTTCTTGCCGGCGCCCATCGCCAGAATGACCGTAGCGGCACCGGTGACGATGTCGCCGCCGGCCCAGATGCGGGGATCGGTGGTCTGGCCGGTCTCCTCGTCGGCGACGATGTAGCCCCACTTGTTGAGCTCCATCTTGCCGCCGATCTTGGCAGCGAAGGGGTTGGCGTTGGTACCGATAGCCGAGATCGCGACGTCGCAGGGGATCTCCTCGATGGCGCCCTCGATGGGCACCGGGCGACGACGGCCGGACTCGTCGGGCTCGCCGAGCTCCATCTTCTGGACCTTGACGGAGCACACGGAGCCGTCCTCGCCAGCGACAAACTCGAGCGGGGAGACGAGCGGCAGAACCTCGACGCCTTCGGCCTTGGCATGGTGCAGCTCGGCGCGGCGGCAGGGCATCTCGTCCTCGGTACGACGGTAGGCGATGATGGCGTGCTCGGCGCCCAGGCGCTTGGCGGTACGGACGGCGTCCATAGCCACGTTGCCGCCGCCAAAGACGACGACGTTCTTGCCATGCTTGGTGGGGGTGTCGTACTCGGGGAACTTGTTGGCCTTCATCAGGTTCACGCGGGTGAGGTACTCGTTAGCGAAGAAGACGTTGGGCAGGTTCTCGCCGGGGACGTTGAGGAACTTGGGCAGGCCAGCGCCGGTCGCCACGTAGATGGCGTCGAAGCCCTGCTCGAACAGCTCATCGGCCGTGGCCATGTTGCCCACGACGGAGTTGTACTCAAACTTGACGCCCATGTCCTCCAGACCGTCAATCTCGCGCTTGACGACTGCCTTGGGCAGACGGAACTCGGGGATGCCATAGACCAGCACGCCGCCGCCGGTGAAGAAGGCCTCAAAGACGGTGACGTCAAAGCCGTTACGGGCGAGCTCGCCGGCGCAGGTGATGCCGGACGGGCCGGAGCCGACGACGGCGACCTTCTTGCCGTTCTTGGGAGCCATCTTGGGCGTGGAAGCGAGCTCGGGGCGGTCACCCAGGAAGCGCTCGAGCTGGCCGATGGCCACGGGCTCGGACTTCTTACCACGGATGCACTTGCCCTCGCACTGGTTCTCCTGCGGGCAGACGCGACCGCAGATGGCGGGAAGCATGGAGTCCTCGCGGATGGTATCGAGGGCGCCGCCAAAGTCCTTCTCGCGGATTTGCTCGATAAAGCGGGGAATGTTGATGTTGACGGGGCAGCCCTCAACACAGAACGGCTTCTTGCAGTTGAGGCAGCGCTCGGCCTCGGCCAGCGCCATCTCCTCGGTGAAGCCCTTGTCGACGGGGCGGAAGTCGCAGGCGCGCTCGGCAGCCGGCTCCTCGTTATCGGGGGTGCGGGGCGACTTCATATCGGCAACGAAACGACCGTTAACTAGTGGCATGCGCAGCTCTTTTCCTCATAGGCCTTGAGGGACTCGCCCTCTTCGGAACGGTAAGCGGCCTGGCGGGCACGAAGGTCATCCCAGTCGACCAGGGTGGCATCGAAGTCGGGGCCGTCGACGCAAGCGAACTTGGTCACGCCGCCCACCTCGACGCGGCAGCAGCCGCACATACCGGTGCCGTCAACCATGATGGGGTTGAGCGACGCGGTGATGGGGGTGTCGTACTTCTGGGCGGTGAGGGTCGAGAACTTCATCATCGGAACGGGGCCGACGCAGAAGACCTGGCTCACGGCCTTGTCCTGCAGCAGGCGCTCCAGCGGAGCGGTGACAACGCCCTGCTCGCCGTAGGAACCGTCGTCGGTGGTGATGTGGATGTGGTCCTCGTCGAGGAGCTCGCGGAACTGGTCCTCCATGAGCAGGAGGTCCTTGGTGCGAGCGCCCATGATGGCGTGCACCTCGTGGCCGGTCTCGACCAGGTGCTTGGCGACCGGGAAGGCAATTGCCAGGCCGACGCCGCCGCCAATGACGGCGCAGGGGCCCTCGGCCATCTCGGTGGGAACGCCCAGCGGGCCCACGACGTCGCGCAGCGACTCGCCGGCCTCGTAGGTGGAAAGCATCTCGGTGGTCTTGCCGATCACCATGAAGATGAACTCGACCCAGCCCTCGTCACCGTTCCAGCCGGCCAGAGTAAACGGGACACGCTCGCCCGTCTCGTTGGCGCGAACCATGAGGAACTGTCCAGCGTGCGCATGCTTGGCGATTGCAGGCGCCTCGATGCGGAACTTGAACACCTTCTCCGAGAACTGCGTCTTCTCCAGGATCTTATACATAGAACCCCTCTCTTGTTAGGGCAACCGAACCGTGCCTCCACGGAAATGGACGGCAGCCCGAATAAAACCGTACGCGCACAGGCGTTGTGCAGACATACGGTGCAAATTATACCCTCATGGACATGTTGCTTGCGTGTATCTTTGGCAGGCGGGAAAAGTGATCTAGCACAAAGAGACAGGTTTATTTTGGCGGGTTTTATCAGATAAAACGACAAAAGGGGCCGGCCTTGCACATCGGTGAGGCCGGCCCCTTTTAGGGCGTTGGGTATGTATGGCGGCACAGGGTTTATTGCGATGCGGCCGCTGCGGCGTTTTCGCATATAAAACCTGCCAAAATAAACATCCCTTTTTGGTAGGTTTTAGTGCTTGCCGTTGGCAGAGGCGGAGCCGTTGACGTGGTCGCGGGCATAGATTACGCCGTGCACAATCGCCAGGCCGGCGGCGTCGGCGGCGCGGGCGCAGGTGTCCTGGAAGTCCTCGGCCTCGCGGGCGCGCAGCTGCTTGAGCACGTAGTCGGCGACAGCCATCTTGCCGGGAGGGTTGCCGATGCCGGTGCGGATGCGGCTAAAGTCGCGGCTGCCCATCTTGTCGATGATGGAACGCAGGCCGTTGTGGCCGGCGTGGCCGCCGCCCACCTTGACGCGCACGTCGCCGGCGGGAATGTCGAGCTCATCGTGGATTACGAGCAGCTCTTCGGCCTTGATTTTGTACTCTCGGCAAAGCTTGGAGATGGGGCCGCCCGAGGTGTTCATGTACGACTGCGGCTTGACCAGCACAATCTGGCGCTTGCCGCCCTCTTCCTCTGGATCGTTGATGTTGATGAGCGCGACCTCGGCGCCGGCCTGGTTTTTCCAGTACGTGACGCCGGCCTGACGCGCCAGCTCGTCGATCGCCTTAAAGCCTGCGTTGTGGCGGGTCTCGGCATACTCATCGCCAGGGTTGCCAAGTCCGGCAACCATGCGAATCTTAAGCGGCTGTGCAGCTGCCATGTGCTTCCTTTCATCGATTTGTCGCCTGTTATGGTGAGCGACCCCGTTGCTGCTGTCAAATGGAGGGTGATTGAGGCTGCATGAGGGCGTTTGGACAGTCGTCAGAAGCCGGGATGGACAGTTAGTTCAGATTTGTATAAACCAAGAGATCTTTGACTGCCAAAATCGGGGCCACGGAACTGTCACGGCGCTTTGGGGAGCACAATTTGTGCTATTTCAGATCTTTTGAGTCTTCAAATGAGGTGATTGGCGCCGGGATGGCGGCAAACCACCTCGAAATGAGCCGTCTGTTTATACAAATCTGAACTAACTGTCCAGCCATGCTCGGTAACACTGGGTAAAAGTCTTTTAGACCGGCGCGAGGCCGATTCCGGCCCGCAGGGTGTTGAGCCAGGCGGCCTGACGCTTGCGATAACCCTTGATGCGGTAGCGGAATCGGACTCCCGCAAGTCGATGCATCGTCTGGGCGAAGGCTTCGAGTGCAACAAGGTCCTTCATTTGGTCACGATTGATAACCAGGACGTGGATACCCATGGCCTTAAGGCCATTGTTGCGATTGCCATCGTGGATGCGAGCGTTTTGAAGCTCATGTCCAATTCCGTTGTATTCGTTGTCGACTCCGGCTGCTGGGCAATATAAGTCGCAGATGGCGTAGGGGATGCCCGAGGACATGTTGACCGCAAGGGTGTCGAAATCGATTCGATAGTTGAGCAGCAGGCCTCCCATGGGCAGGCTGCAACACCCGAATCCGCCAAAGCGCATGGGTGCGCCCAGGACAGCGAACATCAATGATTCCGCTGGGGATGCGGATCCGGCCCGGGCGAGTTTGATAGCTGTGCGAAACGAGGCGTAGGAACTACTTTTGGCAAACCGTGCGACTGCCTCGAGCTCTTCGATGGTTGTGGCGGGCTCGCATTTGTAGTGCGCCTGTTCGTAGCGGGTTTCGGCTTGCTTTTCGGGTGTCGGTTGATCGCCCTGGCAATCGAGATCGTCCATCGTTTCGAAGCTGTTGGCCTCGGGCCACGTGTCGTCGTAGGCGATGGGGTAAGTTGCTTCGGGCGGAAGTGAGTAGGTCCCGAGCAGTTCCATGAGAAGCATCAAGGTTTTGGCAACCGATTCATTTTTGGAACAAAGCATGGCCGTCATGGCGGGAGACGTTGCGTAGATGTCGGCTTCGATGTGCATGATCGCGCCCTGGGGGAGAGGGGCGGTGATGGTGTGCTGGAGGAGCCGTCCGTCGGGTCGTCTGTTGCTGCCGCTCGCAACAAAGAGGTCTAGACGCTCGGAGTCGTCTTCGCTCCAGGCGTCAAGTATTGCAAGGGCCGCAAAGTCTATGGCGTCCTTGTTGGGAACGCAACCTACGAGGGCTTGTGTCTGTTGCTCGTCATCGATGGCGTCCCAGGGAAGGGCGGAGTACGCCCGTCGAGCGCGGCGAATTGCGCGGAGGGCGGAGAGGTGTGAAATTACGGTTGTCATAGCTATAAGGTACTAAGCCGTTGGCGAAATGATATGGCCGTGTCGTTCTTTTCGCTCAAAGGGGCGTCGCGCGCCGCGGGCGGTAACGACATCATACGGAATGCCTTGGAAAAGTGGAGAATGGAGTGATGGGTTGGCCTTGGAGGCATCTACTGAGATGGGTGCTGGACAGTTAGTTCAGATTTGTACAAGGTGACCGGGGTGTATTGCCGTTGTTGAAGGACTCGGTGGGCAAAACGGGGCCAATGGCACGGTGAGGAGATCCATAGGTGGAGGAATCGAGTGGAATTATGCCGGCAAGAGAGCTTTCGACGCATTAAATGGCCCAAACGAATGCCACATTAATACAAATCTGAACTAACTGTCCAAGGCGGGTTGTCGAGGGGCAAAAAAAGGGTCGGAAGCGAGCCTCCGACCCTTCAAAAACACCAAAGATGATGCGATGCGCGCTGGATTACAGCGCGAAGTCGCCGCCGACGAGCGTGGAGACGGGCTCCTCGTGGTAAACGGCAGAGATGGCCTCGGCGAACTCCTCGGCGACCGAGATGGTCTTGATCTTGCCGCCAACCTCGACGGGGATGGCATCGGTGACGAGGCACTCGACGATGGGGGCGTCGTTCAGACGCTCGATGGCCGGGCCGGAGAAGATGCCGTGGGTGGCGCACACGTAGATGTCGCCGGCACCCATGGCCTTGAGCTCCTTGACGTTGGCGCACAGGGTGCCAGCGGTGTCGATCATGTCGTCATTGATGATGCAGGTCTTGCCCTTGATGTCACCGATGATGCCCATGACCTCGGCGGCGTTGTGGCGCGGACGGCCCTTGTGGGCGATGGCCAGGTCGCAGCCGAGCATGTCGGAGAGCTTCTTGGCAGCTTTGGCGCGACCCACGTCGGGGGAGACGACAACCAGGTTGTCGGTGTCGAAGTGCATGTCGTTGTAGTACTGGCCAAACAGCGGCAGCGCGGACAGGTGATTAACCGGGATATCGAAGAAGCCCTGGATCTGGCCCTGATGCAGGTCGAGGGTGATGATGCGGTTGACGCCAGCGCGCTCGAGCAGGTTGGCGACGAGGCGGGCGGTGATGGGCTCGCGCGGGCCGGCCTTGCGGTCCTGGCGGGCATAGCCGTAGTGGGTGATGACGGCGGTGATGGAGCGGGCGGATGCGCGCTTGGCAGCGTCGGTGGCGATGAGCAGCTCCATGAGCATGTCGTTGACGTTGCCGCCGGCCACGGACTGAATCAGGAAGACGTCGGCGCCGCGGACGGTCTCGTCGTAGCGGGCGTAAATCTCACCGTTGGCGAACTGCTTTAGCGTAAGGCCCGAAAGCTCGACCCCAAGGTACTCAGCGATCTTCTGAGCGAGGGGACGGTTGGAGGAACCGGAATACACGCGGATGGACTTGCGCATATTCTCCGACTTCTCGGGATCATTAATCGGCATTACCCTTCTCCTTTATATATCGAATGCCATATAGATGCCTTGTTGCATTGTAACCGCGCGGCGGGGTTTATCGGGTCTTGATAACGTCTTTACCGTCAACGGACACGAACCGACCACTCATCCGGTCGCGCAGGTCAGCATAGAAAAAGGAGCCATCCCCATGGGAACAGCTCCTTAGATGTTTGGTAAAACGTTATACCTCGTCGTCCTCGTGCAGACGGCGGCGATAATCGGCGGCCCAGCCCTCAATATTTAGCTGACGGGCGCGGCCCAGGCCGAGTGCGTCAGCCGGGACCGGCTCGGTGATGACGGAGCCGGCGGCCACGAGTGCGCCGTCGCCGATCTGGGCGGGCGCGACCATCATGGTGTCGGAACCGATGAAGGCATCCTTGCCGATGACGGTCTTGTGCTTGTGCACGCCGTCGTAGTTGCAGGTGATGGAGCCCGCGCCCACGTTGACGCCGGAACCCATGGTGGTGTCGCCGATGTAGGACAGGTGCGGTACCTTGGAGCCCTTGCCGATCGTGGACTTCTTGATCTCCACGTGTGTGCCGGCCTTGGAGCCATCGAGCATGTGGGTGCCCGGGCGCAGGTAGGCGCGCGGGCCGCAGTCAACGCCGTTCTCGATGACAGCCTCGATGGCGATAGTCTCATCGATGGTGCAGCCGCTGCCAACGGTGGTGTCGGTGAGGCGGCTGTTGGGGCCGAGCTGGCACTCCTCGCCCACGGTGACGTGGCCGATCAGGTGCGTCTGCGGCCACACGACGGTGTCGCGGCCGATGACGGCGTCGGGGCCGATCCAGGCCTGCGTGGGGTCGATGAAGGTAACGCCCTCGGCCATCCAGTGCTCGTTGATGCGGTCGCGCGCGATAGCGGTGAGTTGCGCGAGCTGGATCCGGCTGTTGACGCCCAGGCCGTCGCGGTAGTCGTCGCAGTGGAAGATGGAGACTGCCTGGCCGTGGCCCTTGAGAATCTCGAGCATGTCGGGCAGGTAGTACTCGGACTGCGCGTTGTCGTTGCCGATCTCGCTGATGTGGGCTGCGAGCTGCGCGCCGTCGAAGGCGTAGCAGCCGGCGTTGCACTCGAGCAGCGTGGCGGCCTGCTCGGGCGTGCAGTCCTTCTGCTCGATGATGCGCTCGATCTGGCCGTCGGCGCCCAGCTTGATGCGGCCGTAGCCAAAGGGATCGGGCGGGGTCATGGTCATGACGGTGCAGGCGAGCTCGCCGGTAGCGACGGTCTTCGCGAACTTGGCGACGGTGTCGGCGGTGATGAGCGGCAGGTCGCCGTTGAGCACGACGACGGGGCCTTGCATGATGCCGCATGCCTCGAGCGCGACCTTTACGGCGTGGCCGGTGCCCAGGCGCTCGGTCTGTTCGACGCACTCGACTTTGGTGGCGCTGTTGGCGTAGGCGCCGTCGATAAGGGCGCGCATCTCGTCGGCGTGGCTGCCGATGACGACCACGACGCGGCTGCAGCCGGCCTTGATGGTGGCGTCGACGATCCACTGGACCATGGGCTTGCCCAGGATCTTGTGCGAAACCTTGCAGTGGTTCGACTTCATGCGGGTACCCTCGCCGGCGGCGAGGATAATTGCGGTTGCGTCCATGTGATCTCCTGTTACGTTATAGACACGTGAGTTTGGAAACGATACACGGCGCAATATGATACCGCAGGCATATGATGAGCGCGTAACGATTGGCGCATGGCGGCTGATGTCGGTGCCGCCGGCGTGACGTTTGCGCTGGTTGTGCATGGCGGCGGCACTGCGGCGTTGGCGTTTGAGCGAGGGGATGGGGGTGTCCGTGGATATCATGCGAGAGGAATCGGGCAACGAACCCGTCGCGGCATTCTCGATGTCGCATCCGGCTGTGCCGGCACTCTATATAGTGCTGACGCTGGGGCTCACCATGTTCTCGATGCAACCGGTGCTGATCGCGCTGTCGCTTGCGGGCGGGCTGGCGTACGGGCTTGCGACGCGCGGTGCTGCGCGCACGTTGGGGGCGCTTCGCTGGCAGCTGCCGGTGATTTTGATTATCGCGCTGGTCAATCCGCTGTTTAGCGCCTCGGGCTCGACGGAGCTGTTCCGTATTGGCATGCGCGCGGTGTATCTGGAGAGCATGGTATACGGCCTGTGCATGGGCGGGCTGTTTGTGGCGAGCGTGCTGTGGTTTGAGGCCGCGGCATCGATGCTTGGCTACGACAAGGTGCTTGCGCTTTTGGGTAACGCCGCGCCGGTGATCGCGCTCATGATCTCGATGTGCATGAGGCTTATCCCACGGTTTTTGCGCCGCGGTCGTACGGTGCTGGCGGTGCAGGATGCGATTGATGTGCCGGGCCGCGCGCCGGCCGACCCCGTGCGTTCGCGCCTACGGGCATCGAGCGTGTTGATGGGCTGGGGCATGGAAGATTCGCTGGAGCGTGCGGACGCCATGCGCTCCCGTGGGTGGGGCGCCGCGGCGCGTCGCACGACGTACGCGCGGTATCGGCTGGCGCGCGGCGACGTTGCCGCGCTGGTTGGGCTTGCGCTGTTTGGCGTGGCCACGGCTGCAGTGGCGTGGACTGCGACGATGCAGTATTCGTTTTACCCGCAGCTTTCGGTGCCGGCGCCGTGGCCTGGCTATGTTGTATACGCGACCTGGATGGCGCTGCCCTGCGTGGTGCATGCGATTGACGAGAAGAGGTTTGGCTGATGGCTCGGTTGGACGGGAGCATCATGGCGGACGCGGTGTGCGGCTCGGATATGCCGGCGATTGAAGTGCGGGGCCTGCGCTTTGCCTACCCCGGGGCCGAAGTGCCGGTGTTCGAGGGGCTCGATTGGCGTGTTCCCCAAGGGACGTTTGCGTTGCTTGTCGGTGGTACCGGGTCGGGCAAGTCGACATTACTCTCGTTGCTCAAGCCCGAGATTTCGCCGGCGGGCGAATGCTCCGGCGAGCTGCGCATGCTGGGCGAAAGCGTTGCCGACATGGACGTTCGCGCGTCCGCGGAGCGCGTGGGCTATGTGTTTCAGGACCCCGAGAACCAGATTGTGTGCGAAACCGTGTGGCACGAGATGACGTTTGGCCTGGAAAACTTAGGCATGTCGCGCGACGAGATGCGCCGTCGCGTGGCCGAGACCAGTTATTTCTTTGGGGTGGAGGATTGGCTCCACCGCGATACCGATACGCTTTCGTGCGGACGCAAGCAGTTACTGTCGCTGGCAGCCGTGCTGGCGTTGCGCCCTCGCGTGCTGCTGCTCGACGAGCCCACGTCCCAACTGGATCCCGTTGCCGAGAAAAATTTTCTGCATGCGCTGTTTCGCGTGAATCGCGAGCTGGGCTGCACGGTTGTTGTGGCAACGCACCAGCCGCGCCCGATGCTTGAATACGCGACGTGCGCGTATCGGATTGAGGGCGGGCGCGTATGCGAGGTCGCTGACATCGCCTCCTTGGGGCATCGCGAAGAGCTGTTTTCTGGCGAGGTGCCAGGGTGGGGTGGCTCGTGGCGTGCAAAAAACGGAGTTTTCAGCAGCGCCAGTGGCCGTCCGGGCTATTTGGACCCGCGCGTGGGCGCTTCGGGCGCAAAAAAAAGACCGAAATCGGACAAATCGGCTGAATTTGAGGCGCAAATCCTGTCGCAAGACGACTCGGGGGCGCCGTCGTGCGCCGGTGGATGCCGAATACTCCCAAAAATGCACGCTGGGTCGGCTACCACCCTGGCAGGGGGCTGGTTTCGCTACGATCGAGCGTCCGGCTGGGTGTTGCGCGGGCTCGATGCGTCGTTTTCGGCGGGCGCGGTGCATGCTGTTGTGGGCGGTAACGGCTGCGGTAAGTCGACAATGCTTTCGGTGCTGGCCAAGACGGTCAAGTTGCAGCGTGGGCATATGGAGCGCGGGGCGGCCTCGGCGGCACTGCTGCCTCAGAATCCCAAGGCGCTGCTGGTTGCCGAGACGGTGCGCGAGGAGCTGATGGAATGGGCTTCGACCTGCGGATATGACGAGGCTATGGCGCGAGAGCGCGCGACGAGTCTGGGATTGTCCGGCTTGGATGGGCGCCATCCGTACGATCTTTCGGGCGGGCAGCGCCAGCTGCTTGCGTTGGCAAAGCTGCTGTTGATCGGCCCCGAGCTGCTATTGCTCGATGAGCCCACCAAGGGTCTGGACCTGGCCAGCCGTCGCATCATCGCCCGCGCCCTGCGCGACCATGCGGAGGCCGGCGGTACCGTCATCATGGCAACGCACGATCTGGGTTTTGCCGAGCAGGTTGCCGATGACATTGCCATGATGTTCGATGGTGAGATTGCCTGCATGGAGCCGCCCTCCGACTTTTTTGCCGACAATGTGTTTTATAGGGCGTGATGGGATGGCGGATTATCGCGTCTTGCGCATACTCGCAAAACTGGAGATCCCACTGCTGCTGGCGGTGCCAGCGGTAATGGCCGCGGCGTTGCTGGCAGGCGTTGAGCAGGCGGCGCTTGCCATGCTTGTCGTGGTGGCGCTGGTGCTCGCGCTGTTCTTTGCGGG
This sequence comes from Collinsella sp. LCP19S3_B7, assembly GCF_052121795.1. Lineage (NCBI taxonomy): Bacteria > Bacillati > Actinomycetota > Coriobacteriia > Coriobacteriales > Coriobacteriaceae > Collinsella > Collinsella sp. LCP19S3_B7. The sequence continues at coordinate 104,247 of NZ_JBQKDO010000002.1, read as the reverse complement.
CTACGAGGCGTCGCGACCGGGCCTGCGCCAGATTATGCCCACGCTGGTTCTGGCGGCGTTGGCCGCGGCGGGGCGTATCTTGTTTGGCCCCATTCCCGACTTTAAACCCGTGAGCGCTATCGCCATTATCGCCGGGGCGACGCTCGGTCGCCGCAATGGTTTTATGGTTGGCGCGCTGGCGGCGCTGACCAGCAATTTCTTTTTTGGGCAGGGCATGTGGACACCGTGGCAGATGTATGCCTGGGGGCTCGTGGGATACGTTGGCGGCGCGCTGGCGCATACGGGGGCGTTCGACCGTGCCGATGGAACCGTGCGCATGCCGGCGCTGATGGCGTACGGCTTTGCGTCGGGCCTGCTCTATGGCGCCGTGATTAACGCCTACGACATCATCGGTTTTGTGCAACCGCTCACGTGGGCGGGCGCCGTGGCGCGTCTTGCCACGGCGGTACCGTTCGATATCACACACGGCCTTGCGACCTGCGTGTTCTTGGCCGCTCTCTACAAACCTTGGTGTCGTCGCATTAACCGTGTCGTCGTGAAATACGGGCTGTAGTGGCGGTTGCGCCGGGGCGAGAATCAATACTGTCGAAGTGCCATTTTAAAACTATGCCGGTTTACGGGGCTAGATTGGCACAGGCAGACCATACCGGCTTTTTCCGAAAATAGACGATCCGTCTACCTGCGGTTTTATTTTGCTTGAATTGCGTTTGGTTGGGGATTTGCGATTCAGCCCCATAAACCGGCATAGTTTTAAAATGGCCGGCTGATATGACGGGCGTCGTGGCCCTCAGAGAGCCAAATCGATCCGTTTTCTTCCGCCCCCAGACGTCCCCAGGGAATCAGTTGACGGCGCTTGCCACGAAACTGCCCCATCTACTACGTTTAGCTTGATACCCCCGACCATGACCGCGTTTTATGAAAACCGCAGGCTTTCTACCTGCGGTTTTCTTTTTGCGTTGTTCGCTGTGGTTGAGGGTAGTGGCTTAAACGTAGTAGATGGGGCAGTTTCGTGGCTGGTGTGCCGCGTGGATTCCCTCGCGAGGTGAACATGATCCGTTTTGCTTCGTCCCCGAGGGGTCGGCTGGGGCTAGAGCTCTAGGGTGAGGGTGACGGGGCAGTGGTCGCTGCCAAAGATGTCGCCGCGGATGCCGGTGTCGCGCACGTTGCCGGCGATGGCGTCGCTCACCAGGAAGTAATCGATGCGCCAGCCCGCGTTGTTCTTGCGGGCATTAAAGCGGTAGCTCCACCAGCTGTAGACGCCCTCGACGTCGGGATTTGCCGCGCGCCAGGTATCGGTAAACCCGGCGTCGAGCAGCTCGGTAAACTTGCCGCGCTCCTCGTCCGAAAAGCCTGCGTTGCCGCGGTTGGACTTGGGGTTCTTGAGGTCGATCTCCTCGTGCGCGACGTTAAAGTCGCCGCAGGTCACCACGGGCTTGCCGGTCTCGCGCTCGAGTCCCGCCAAAAAGCCGCGATAGGCATCGTCCCAGGCCATGCGCACATCGATGCGCGCGAGCTCATTTTGGGCGTTGGGCGTATAGACGTCCACAAACCAAAACTTGTCGAACTCGAGCGCGCAGACGCGGCCCTCGGTCGCGGCCTGCGCCACGAGCTCGGCTGCCGCGCCCTCGCCGGCGTAAGGCAGCAGCGCATCGGCGCGCAGCACGCGCAGCGGTTCCTGGCGGCTAAAGACCGCAGTGCCCGAATAGCCTTTACGCTCGGCGTAGCTCCAGGTTTGGTGATAACCGGGCAGGTCGATATCGGCCTGGCCCTCCTGCAGCTTGGTCTCTTGCAGCGCCAGGATATCGACATTGAGCTCCTGTGCGATCTGGATAAAGCTCGGGTCCTTTTTGAGCACGGCGCGCAGACCGTTGACGTTCCACGAGGCGAAAGTGTAAGTCTGAGGCATGGTGTCCTTTCGACGGGGTTTGCAGGCTTAAGATTAGCGCAAAAGGGGCGGTGGTGGGCTCCGCGCGTGCTGACTCAAAGACCGCATGCTGGGATGTCGCCCGACGCTGCCCGACCAACAAGGACGGAGGACTCATATGACGCAGGCGATATCGGATCCCAAGCGGGCCTCCGCCGCACTGGCGGAGCTGTTTGGTACCCACAAGCGTGTGGTCTTCTTTGGCGGCGCCGGTGTTTCCACGGCGAGTGGCATCCCCGATTTCCGCAGCGTGGACGGCCTATATCACCAACAGTTTGCCTACCCTCCCGAGACCATGCTCTCGCATAGCTTTTACGAGGCGCATCCGGCCGTGTTCTTCGACTTCTACCGCACCAAGATGATCTCACTTGGCGCCAAGCCCAACCGCTGCCACACCAAGCTGGCCGAGCTGGAGCGTGCCGGCAAACTAAATGCCGTGGTGACGCAAAACATCGACGGCCTGCATCAGATGGCGGGCTCGCAGCGCGTGTTCGAGCTGCACGGATCGGTCCATCGCAACATTTGCCAGTCGTGCGGCGCGGTCTATAGCGCCGAGTGGATTTGCGCCCGCGGGCACGAGGACGCCGCGGGTGTGCCCGTGTGCCCCGCGTGCGGCGGGCGCATTAAGCCCGATGTGGTGCTCTACGAGGAGCCGCTCGACGAGCATGTGCTGACCGACGCCGTTGCCGCCATTGCCGCGGCCGATGCCCTCATTGTGGGCGGGACCTCGCTCGTGGTGTATCCGGCGGCGGGTCTTACGCGATACTTTACCGGCGATACGCTGGTCATATGCAATCTTGCTCCCACCGATCAGGATGCAAATGCCGACCTGCTGATTTCTTGCGACATCGCTGCCGCGTTTGCGTTCTAGCCCGCGTGCGCGGATACAATAGAAAGACTGATTGCAAAGCGACCCCGCCGCCTGCGCCCGAGCGTGGCGGCGCGGGCATTTTAGGAGGATGTTCATGGCGAACGACAGCAAGACATGGCGGTGCGGAAAGTACGAGCTCAGCTTTGACCGTCCGCGCATCATGGGCGTCCTCAACGTGACGCCCGATTCGTTTAGCGACGGCGGGGAGCATTTCGACCCGGATGCCGCCATCGAGTACGGCCTGGCGATGCTCGATGCCGGTGCCGACATCATCGACGTGGGCGGCGAGTCCACGCGCCCCGGTTTTACCCCGGTCAACCCCGACGAGGAGGCTCGCCGCGTGCTGCCTGTTGTGCGTGCGTTGGCCAAAGAGGGCGCCATCGTCTCGATCGACACACGTCACGTGGCGGTTGCCAAGGCGGCCGTGCGCTGCGGCGCCTCGATCGTCAACGACGTGACGGGCTTCACCGACCCCAAGATGGTCGAGTTTGTCGCGACGAGCACCTGCGGCGTCATCGTGATGCACGCCGGCGAGGTCGCCGCGCCTGCTCGCACGCATGCAACGGTGCAGCTCGATACCTCTGCCGCGGCGTTTGTTGCCGAGAAGGCGCGCGAGGCGGCTGCCGAGGCCGCGCGCGAGGCCGAGAAGCCCGCCCGCCGTCGTCGTGGCAAGCTGCTGGGCGAGCCCAAGACGGAGGCCAAACTGCCGGGTGGCGTGGTGCAGCCCTCGCTGCCGTTTGGCGATCCGGAGCCGGCGCCCGAGCCAACGGGCGAGCAGAAGCAGGAGACGCCGGCCGCCGAGCAGGCTGCCCCTGCCGCCGAGGCCACCGCGACCCCTGAGCCCGCGCCGGAGCCCAGCGATCACTTGGCCGCCATGATGCGCCGCAGCGCCCGCCGCGAGGAGGCTTATGTGCCCACCTCGCAGCTTCGCCGCTTTACCCTGCCCGATTCGGCGCCCATCATGCGCCGCGTCATGGGCTTTCTGTCCGATCAGGCCCGCGCGCTCATCCACGCCGGCGTGTCACGCGACCGTATCTGCATCGATCCGGGTCCGGGTTTTGGCAAGACGGCCAACGAAGACATCGTCATCCAGCGCGAGACCGCCAAGATGGCGTCGCTGGGCTATCCGCTCATGTGCGCCGTGTCGCGCAAGCGCTTTGTGGGCGCCGTCTCGGGCGTGACCGAGGCCGCCGAGCGCGATGCCGCCACATTTGGCGTGTGCCTGGGCGCTATCCAGGCCGGTGCCAACATCGTGCGCGTGCACGATGTCACCGGCTTTGCGCAGTTCCTGAACGGCTACTGGGCTGTTGCCAAGCCGCAGCCGCGTCGCGCGTTTGTGGCCGTGGGCTCCAACCTGGGGCATCGTTGCGACAACATCCGCGCCGCGCGCGACATGATCGCCGAGATTCCGCTCACCTGTGTGTCCAACTGCTCGCGCATCTACGAGAGCGAGCCGGCCTACGAGACGCGCCAGGACGCGTTTGCCAACGCTGTCATCGAGATCAAGACCGAGCTGGCGCCGCTGGTGCTGCTCGACGAGCTTATGAAGATCGAGGCCGAGCTGGGGCGCGACCGATCCAAGAAGGCCAAGGTCAACGGCCCACGCACCATCGATCTGGACCTGCTGTGGATGGATGGCGAGATCCACGGCGGCGAAAAGCTGCGCCTGCCGCATCCGCTCATTGGCGAACGCGACTTTGTGCTGGTGCCGCTCGAGGACCTGATGCACGACCCGGCGCGGTTCTTCCGCTACAACGGCGTCGAGGTCAAGGAGCCCGAGGATCGCGTGGGCCATATCGTGGGCGAATTGGGGCGTATGTAGATGATTGAGATGAACGCTGTAGCCGCCGGTACCGAGCTTGACGCGGCACGTGACGCGGGCCGCGAGGGTGTGCCCGCGGGTTGGTGCGCCTGGAGTGCCGGCGACACATCGTTGGCATTTTCGCTGGTCGTGCGCCCGGATGTGAATATGCACGCCTTCCATGGCCTGCCGTTTGTGGCGGCGATGGGCATGATGGACGCGCTCGCGGGAACGGCATCGACGCCGGGGCTGGGTCTTGCCGGTAAGGTGGGCATTCGGTGGCCGAGCGATATCGTGTACGGCGCGCCCGCGTTTGAGACGTCGTTTGCACGCGTCGCCGTCAACGGTGGCGCCGGTGCTGCGGGTATGTTCGGTGCCGTGACGGTGGATATTGAGCGCGCGGCGCTGGGCGAACTTGGCGTGGATGTGACCGATGAAGCGCTGGTCGAAGCGCTGACTACCGCCGTGCTGGCCCGCGTGGACGCCTGGGCGGTTGTCGCCAACACGCCGCAGGGCGCCGCCGGCCCGCTGGCTCCCGTGCTGGGCGAGTACTTCGACATGGTGCCGCTGCTGGGCCGCCAGGTTGCGGCGGTGTCGCCCAACGGCTTGCCGCTTGCGGTCGGTGTGTTTGCGGGCCTGGACATCTGGGGTCGCGCGACCATCAAGACCGATGCCGGCGAGCAGGAGTTTCCGCCCGAGGCCGTACGGATTCGCGGGCTGTAACACGAGATGCCCGCGCTCAAAGACAACGATGACTACAAGACCCTCCCCGGCAGAGTGAACTGCCTCTGCCGGGGAGGGTCTTTGCGCGACTACAGGGTGGCATCGCGGCCCTATTCCTCAAAACTGAAGAATTTTCGTTTTTGAGGAATAGCGATAAAAGACTGCGAGGAGGCCCCGATGAAACTCATCAATAGAGCGTCATATATGGACACGTTGACGAGTCTTATTGGCGTGCCGGATATCAAGGTCATCACGGGCATCCGCCGCAGCGGTAAATCAAAATTGCTCGAGGCCCTCCGCGATTACGTGGAGGCAAATCTGCCTAATTCGAATGTCATCCATATCAACTACAACCTCGATGAGTTCGAGAACCTGCTCGAGTATCACGCGTTGCTCGCTTATGTAAAAGATCATCGGGTGCCCGGCAAACAAAACTTTCTGCTTATCGATGAGGTTCAGATGTGCGACGGTTTTGAGCGTGCGATCAACAGCCTTCACGCATCCGAGCGGTATGACATCTTCATTACCGGATCGAGTGCCTTTTTGCTGTCGAGCGATCTGTCGACGCTCTTTACGGGGCGCACGTTCGAGATCGAGGTTTTCTATTCTCGTTTGAGGAGTATCGTCTCTATGGCGACGAGGGCGAGGTCGACCGTGACTTCGATGAGTACGCGAGAACCGGCGGTATGTCCGGCTCTTACCCTTATCCACTGCAAGAGCACCGCTATCAATATCTCTCCAATGTCTTTAAGACGCTCATCGTGAGGGATATCGTGCGGCGGCATAACGTGAGAAACGAATCGGCGCTGCTGCGCATTGCCGATTACATGATGGACAACGTTTCCAACATTACGTCGGCACGCAACATTACCGATGCAATAAATGCGGATGGGCTAAAGATTACGAACAAGACGGTCGGTGCGTACATGGGGTACCTGTGCGATGCGTTTGCCTTCTATAAAGTTCGTCGATATGACATTCGCGGCAAGAAATACCTTAAGAGCGGCGAGAAGTATTACCTGGCAGACCACGCGTTCAAATACGCGCTGCTCGGTACACGCAATATGGACTGGGGTCGCGTGTACGAGAACATGGTGGCCATCGAGCTGCTGCGCCGCGGATATGAGGTATACGTCGGCGTACTCTATAAAAAGGAAATTGACTTTATAGCAATCAAGCGAAGCGAGAAGCTCTACATTCAGGTGAGCGACGACATCAGCTCGGATAAGACATTTGAACGCGAGATTTCACCACTGCTGAGCATTGGCGACGCGTACCCCAAGATGATTCTCGCCCGCACGCATCACGAGGCCACGGACCGCGACGGAGTGCAGATCGTGGACCTGGCGAGGTGGCTGTGCGGCGAGGCGTAGCGTGCATCGAGCCTGTTCCTCAAAACTGAAAAATTTTCGTTTTTGAGGAATAGAAAGGCTTTGAGCCTCTTAGAAAACCATTGGGCTGCCTTTCCGGTGCGAGATTTGTGTCCGCGCCGTGCGAAATAATAGTTTATGTCCTAACGATGGGAGCAGACTATGACTGACAAAGCAAATTCGGCGTGTCCACAGGCATGGAGGGTTGCAAAATCCCTATCCGAGAAAATACTCGCTCAAGGCAAGAACGGGGTTTGGTCGCCTGCGTGCGTCGCGAGCTTGTTGACGATTGTACGAAAGGGTGCCTCGGGCGCCACATGTCGGGAGCTCGACATGCTCCTGGGCGATGGCGACATGTTTAGCGAGCGTGATCCCTTCGGCATCGAGCTGGAGCGGAACTGGGGCTATGACGGTTATGATGCGAGCTCGGCAACGGCAGCTTGGCTTTCCAGGTCCGCGAGCCCATCGGAGGCGTTTCTGCACGAGTGCGACAAATGCAGCGTGCATGTGTCAATCGATGACTTGGCCGATCCGCGCGTTAGCCAACGGGTGACCGATTGGATAGCCGAACAAACTCACGGCCTGCTGTCGCCAAGCATCGAGTTATCACCAGTGGCTCTTGCCTGTCTTGTGAGCGCGCTTTACATGAAGGATGCATGGGCGGATCCGTTTGATGGCGAATCGACCAAAGTTGAGACCTTCCATGCAAAGAACGGCGATGTTCAGGCAGCGTTTATGCGTGGCGAGCGCGATTGTGCGGTGATCGTCGAGAACGGCAGGGTTGCCTTCTTGTTGCCGCTCAGCTCCGATGCCGGCGTGTGTTTTGTTCTTCCGAGCGGCGAGGATGATCATGTTGATGACGCGCTTGGGCTATTCGAGCGTCTGTCCCAAGGCGAGGGAGAATGGGAGCCCGTCGACCTGGGGGTTCCTCGCTTTGAATGCGAGTCGACGCTCTTGGACGTCTGCTCGCTGCTAAAGGCCGCCGGCGTCTCTACGGCAACTGCGATGGAGCTTACACCTATGGTGGGGGTAGGGGGGACTTCAACGCAGATTGTCCATGGCGCGAAGTTCGCTGTCGATGAGAACGGCGTAGAGGCCGGAGCGTACACGGTGATGGTCGCTGTCGCGGGCCTTCCGCCGGAGAACCCGCCAGAGCCGCGCAAGATAACGCTTGACAGGCCTTTCTATGCAGCGCTCGTGTCTCGCACCGGCGTACCGCTCTTTGTGGCAAGCGTCGCGCTGCCGTCGGTGGACATGCAAGAAAGGTGAGGTTGAGGTTTGCGAAGGGGGGCTGCTATGCCAAGGGTTGCCAACGTACTCTTTCCAGCTGACTATTTTGAAAAGATAGCTCCAGATGGGTCGATGCGCATCGAATATGAGTCTGCGTGTGCTGAGGGGCGTCTTGACGTGGGGCTTTTCGATCTGGAACTGTTCGAGGAGCGTGGAGAGCTTGCGCTCTGCTTTTCTGGGCCATCGGACTGATGCGGGGTAATCAACCGCATGTTCACGGAGTTTATGGTCAAGGACTATGTAAAGTCGGTCAAAGGGACGAGGTTTCCCGTTAGCTTTCACACTCCCGTGAGCCAAGAGCGCATGGACGGGATTGTTAAAGAGTTCGTCAAGCTCCGCGGGGACCTTTTCACGGTCGGTATTGTCTGCAAAGAGTACGTTGATCTGGCCCGCTACCTTTCTGTTTTGATGAAACGTAGTCCCTTGATCTGGCTCACGGAGGGGTTGGAGAACTAGAGTCACCTAGTCCGTGCGTCAGAGAAACCGAGGGGATAGGACAATGCTCACGCTTGGCTCCGGTCCCCGTCTTGCCCCAGCTCCTGCATGCGGCGGTAGATTTCGCAGATACCCTTAATGGTGAGCTGTCCATCGACCACGTCGAAGGCATCGGTCGAATCGGCGACGATGCCGGCGAGGCCTCCCGTGGCGATAACGGTGGCATCCTCGCGGCCCAGCTCGCGCTTCATGCGCGCGACCAGGCCTTCGGCCATAGCGGCGGTGCCCACCACGGCGCCGACCTTGATGCACTCCTCGGTATCGCGGCCGATGGCGTGCTCGGGCGCCTCGAGCGGCACGCTGGCGAGCTTGGCGGCGCGGGCGGCAAGTGCATCCATGGAGATGCGGATGCCCGGCGCGATCGCTCCGCCAATGTAATAACCGTCCTCATCGATGACGTCGATATTGGTTGCGGTGCCAAAGTCCACCACGATTGCCGGCGCGCCGTAGAAAGTCTCGGCCGCAACGGCGTTGGCAACGCGGTCGGCACCTACGGCCTGGGGACGCGCCGCGCGCAGCTTGGTCACGGCGGCCGTCTGCGGCCCAATGACGATGGCGTCTGCGGCAATGCGGTCGGCCACGGCATGCCATTCACGCGAGAGCTGCGGCACCACGCCCGCAAAGGCGATAGCATCGACCGCGTCGAGCGAAAGGCCGTACATCTTAAAAAAACCCATCAGGCGCACGTGGATCTCGTCGGCGGTATAGGAGCGGTCGGTGGGCATGCGCCACGACTGCACCAGCTCGTCTCCGTCAAACAGGCCCATGGCCGTCTGCGTGTTTCCCATATCGATAGCGAGCAGCATGTCTACTCCCGGTTTCGGCATAAAAGGACGCGCACCATTGTATACGTGCTGTCGACGGCGCTCGGCTGCGATTCGTTTACGGTGATATGGGCTGAGGGGTTTTAAATATGAAGGAATTATGCTCTACGAGAGTTTCCTTGCCGTCCACCGAACTCCCGAGTAATATTCTTTCTTGCGCACATGAGGCGCCCAGACATTGCGGGGTGGAGCAGTCTGGTAGCTCGCCGGGCTCATAACCCGGAGGTCGTAGGTTCAAATCCTGCCCCCGCGACCAAGAACTTGCAGCTCGGAAGCAAAATTGCTTCCGAGCTTTTTCTTTATCGGGTTACCTTGCGGGTGAATCCTGAGTCAATTTATTATGTGAAACAGATAAACCATTGATAATCGCGGGCCGGTCGGCTTGACTTATCGACCGATAAACTCCAATTGGGAGGAGTTCCGGCGGTCCTTAGCTAAAATAGTGACGTCTGAATAACAACAAGGGAGTCGCTATATGAAGACCGTCTACGATGCCCTTGATTCTATCGTCAATGGGTCGGCAACGACCAAGGAGAAGGGCGACAAGTACGAGGCGGCCTGCATTTACTATCTCAAGAACGACTCCTTCAACGCGCTGTTCTTTTCCCGCGTCGGGACGATAGCCCGGGCACTCGAATGGGATAACAGTTTGTTTTAAGGGAAAGGAAGCCGTATGGCGAAAAAGGGATATATCTTCTGGGACAGCGAGACGGCGAATCCCCAGCAGAGGATATGCCAGGTCGCCTACATCCTCACGGATCTTGAGGGAAACTGCGTGGGCGACCCGGTTTGCCGGGTGATCAATCCTGAGAGCGAGATTGGTTGGTGGAGCAGGTCTCATCTGGAAATCGATTGGGACTCACTGGACGACATGCCGACCTTTGTCCACTTCTGGGAGGATGCCGGTCTGGCGGATTTGCTGCGAGACTACATCCTGGTCGCGCATAACGCCAACGGCGCCGACATCCACCACATCAAGAAGAGTCTGGCTGCCTACGACATCGAAATGCCCGAGATCGAAGTGGTCGATACGATGCTGGTGGCGAAGCAGAATGGTCTGCCGGGAGCGCTTGTCGATCTCTGCGAGCATTACGGAGTGCATCTTGATAGCCACCACGATGCCATGTGCGACGCCGAGGCGTGCCTTGAGATTTTCCATAGGCTGGTCGGCGAGTTCGGTGCGCTCGAGCCTGCCGTTTGGGCCCCGAATGCTTCCTCCCATCATGGCCGCAAGCGTGTTTTCACGGGCTTGGGACTGGTGAACGGGTCGCAGGAAACCATCGAAGAGGTTTTGGCGAAAGCCGAGGAGGCGGGCCACAGGGGCGATCCGGGCGAAATCACCGATCCGGTCGGACTCAAGGTGAAGGTATCCGGCGTTACTCCGGGCTACAATCGCGATGAGATCCTTGCCGCACTTAAGGAATGCGGGATGAAAGCGACCGATGGCAAACCCGCGCAGAGCACGAAGTACCTCGCAATAGGCGACAATGTGGGACGAAGCAAGCTCGACGCAGTTTTCAACGGCAACTCGCAGGCAAAAATCGTCACAACGGGCGAGTTACTTGAGGTCATGAACCGATTTGGCAAGGCGGAATAGAAGGGAAGGCTCGATATGGCCGTCAATTTGAAAACCGTAAAAGACACGGTGAATCTTGCGGCAGGGGTTTTGGCTGCTGCCGCCGGGGTTGTCGATGGGGCAAAGCAGCTCGGTTTCGATGTCGATGGGGCCGTGAAAAGCGCTGCCGATGGGGCAACCAACGGCGCACGTGTTGTTGTCGACGGCATCGGCAAGGGATTTGGTGCTGCGGCGGAAGGCGTCGGCGCGGCAGCCGGCGCGTTGGGGGATGCCACGAAGGCGTTCCAGGACTCAAGGGCCGCTGCGGAGGCTCGCAAGAAGATCGATGCCGCGAGGCAATCAATATTTGAAGGCGCGTCGACGGTGATGCCCCTGCACGAGTTCATCTGCCAGCAGGGCAAAGCCTCCGAGGCTGCGTTCAACGGCTACGATATGCCCGGCTGCTATCTCATCGCGACATACCGCAGGCATGACCACGATAAGAACTTCAGCGACTATCTCGGAATATACGTGGGGTCAAGTGATCGTATGGCGGACGATATCGCGTCCATACCTACGCGATTGGGCGATCCGGATGTCTACGCTGACTACAAGTACCGGCAAAACATTTTGCTATTCGTGTATCCGTGCGAGCTGAAGGACGTCGACGAACGTCGTGGGCTCCTGCTGCGTTCGTTTGACGGCGAGAGGCTCTACAACGGCACTGGATTATCGGTCGAGAGAGCGGCGGATGAAGACCTATAACCTGGACACCATCAAGAAGGTCCCCTTGCGCGAGGTGTGGCCGCATGAGGCCCACGACTTCACCAAGTGGCTGGCCGAGGAGCAGAACCTCGCAACCCTCGGGATGGCGGTCGGAATCGAGCTCGAGCTCATAGAGACTGAGTCCTCGGTCGGATCGTTCAACGTGGACATCTACGCACAGGAGTCCGGTACGGGCCGCAAGGTGATCATCGAGAACCAGCTCGAGGACACCAACCACGACCACCTCGGCAAGGTGATCACGTACGCCGCCGGCAAGGGCGCAGAGGTCGTCATCTGGGTCGTGGCGCGCGCCCGCGACGAGCACCGCCAGGCCATCGAGTGGCTCAACCAGCACACCGACAGCGACTTCGGGTTCTTCCTGGTCGAGGTCGAGCTCTGGAAGATCGGGGACTCCCTGCCCGCCCCGCGCTTCGGCGTGGTCGAGCAGCCGAACGAGTGGACCAAGGCCGTGAAGCTCTCCGAAGGGCTCAGCGAAACCGAAAAGGTCAAGCTGGCGTACTGGACGGCCTACCGCGAGGTGGCGGGCGGCCATCCGGAGTTCCTCAAGGAGTTCAGCCCGCAGAAGCCCAGCAAGGACCATTGGTCGACGCTTCGCCTGGGGGTCTCGGCATACCATCTCGCCCTGCTCATCGATACGCACAAGGGCCGCACGGGTATCGAGCTGTACGTGGACGACGACAAGGAGATCGGGCACCGCGCCATCGCCAACAGCGGAATCTTCGAGGAGCGCCTCGGGCTGACGGCGGCACCCTTCGATGCGAAAAAGGCCTCGGGACTGCGCTTCTACAAGGCGGGCCACCCCATCAAGGGCCACCAGGACGCATGGCCGGGGTACATCGAGGAACAGCTCGGATGGGCCCTCGAGATGAAAAAAATAATCGCGGAGATCGGACTTTAAAAGCGCTTCGGCAATTACTGGGCTTATTGGACACACTTTTTGTCCTATAAGCCGACTGTTTTCTGACTACAAAATGCGGGGATGTCATCGAAAACAACGCTTGCGGTATCCAGATTCTGGTGGGGATAGATATCGCGAGCAAGGATTCCGATGCTAGACGATGCGCCCGGTAAGGTGCCCGGACGCATCGCGGTCGGTCTGTTGGGGGCCGTGCGTCTGACGGTAAGATCTATCACGATGTTACAGGGCATGCCATCTTGCGGTCTTTCCCGTTCCGTCGCTATCGATGGTCTTGTCCACCTTCTTCATTTTCGCTAGAAGGTTCGATACCTTCTTGGCCTTTTGCGCGTCGGTAAGGCCCGAGGGGAGAAGATCGTTGATGAGGGCGGTGATTTTCGCGCGTGGTGCGGGCCCCGTTTCTGAGAGCATCTGAATGACAAGCGCCTTGCAGGCCTCTTCATTGAGGCCTTTGCTGCGCGTGTAAGACACCTCCTGTCCCGTCTTCGAGGCAAGGGCGTTCGTGATGGAGATATGGGGGTACCTGCCTTCGATAAGCTTGAGTCGATGCAGCTCTGAGGCCTCCTCGTTCGTGATTTCCTCGCCTTTTTGAACCTTGTCCAAAAGGTAGACGACGTCCATCGGAAGGTCCGGCTTAGCATAGAGTAGCCTGCTGTAGCTCTCATTGATGGTCTTACCGTAGACACTTACGCGCACGCGGGTTGGATCCGAAAGGTCGTAGGTGGGTAGGGGGAAGTATCGCTTTCTCTGCATCTGGAATACTTTGGGGATTCCCATGGCGATGGTGTCGATCATGTCCATCTGCACCATCGCCTCGGAAAGGAAGGGGTTGCGGTAGTAGCTTGGCTTAAAACCCGGCCGCATCGCATTTTCGATTGTCTCCGGAATGAAGGACCCTTCGTTTAGGAAAACGAGGTGATCCTCGAATTCCTCGACGTTGATTCGCCCCTGCATGGAATAGTCTTGATGGGCGATACAGTTGTTCAGGAGCTCTCTGATGATCTCGGGTTCGTACTGGTCAGCCTCAAAGGGAAACAGACTCGCGCCATTTGCGTTGAACCGGTACTTCTCGTTGCGGATTTTCCCGAGTACCTGGTCAATCGCGAGAAGGAAGGGTGGTTTGAAGTGCTCGTAAGAGGTTACCGATCCATTGGAGGCATAGAGAGTCCAGGTGATGCGCGGGCTCATCCCATCGAGCAAGCGGGTGGATTCCGGCCTTCCGAGCAGGATGAGTGTCGTCGGGGTGATCTTGCCGTTTCTGGTTAGGTTTGCCATGTCGAGAATCGTGCGGTCATCCATGTCCGCGAACGCCCCGGAATGCCGTCGGTGCTTGGAGAGAAAGAGCCCCACCGCTTTCTTCACGGCTTCGGGGTCGAGGTCCTCGAAGGTTGCTTCTTCGATTTCGAGGGCACTCCAGTCCGGCCTCCGCATTTGGCGTATCTGCTCGTACTTATCGATGGGGAGTGGCCCGAGTGATTCGCCCTCGCGCGCCCATGCCGCATTGTTGAACGCCGTTGGCATGCCCGGCGTTGCGGCGGGGATTTGAAACGCGAGGACGCGTTTGCCGTCAATCCTGAGTTCATGGATCTCTCTCAGGGTGAGGTGGTTGTTCGCGCGGTCCGCAATCTCCTTTTTAAGGGATCTAAGGTTGGCCGGATTTCCTTCTCGGTAAGCGGTTCCGCATGCGACCTTGTCGTTGTCCATACCGAAGATGAGCCAGGCGTCTTGTTTCCCGCGCAGGACCGCTTCGTTACTCAGGGCGGAGAAGTACTTCCCGAGGTTCTTGAAACTGAAGTCGTTTTTCGCTTCCTTGAGCTCGATAACCTCGCTCTCGTAGGGCTTCTCGATACGGGCGATGAGTTCAAGGACGTCGTGATCGCTGTAGTACAAGATCGCTCCTAACGGTCTCGTGGCTGATATTTAGTCGTAAGATACGACTAAATACCGAAATCAAAGTCATTTTAGTCCAATCTAACGACTAGAAATAAAGATGTTGGACTGTTTATAGGACTAAACACTGTGGAAGGCCCGGCTTTAGTCCAATCGCTGTTTGACGGCCCGCCATATCCGTAACCCGGAGGTCGTAGGTTCAAATCCTGCCCCCGCGACCAAGAACTTGCAGCTCGTCGGCCTAGCCGACGAGCTTTTTTGTTATTCCGGGATCGTGTTTTCGGTACGGTCCGCAGCTTCTCAAACAATATCTTGATCTGTAACAGATGGACCCGATTTGGACGTCTGGCCGTTACAAATCGAGACAAACCAGCACGCCAGCCTCCGTTTGTCTAAATCTGTAACACGAGGAGCGATTTTTGTCGTCTAATTGTTACAGATCAAGATTATTCGGAAGCCCGGTTTGGTTTGTCTCGATCTGTAGCGCCTAGGGCCGGTTTTGGTCGATAGATGTTACAGATCGAGACGTTTTGTTGGGATGGTTTCTATTGTCTCGATCTGTAACAGGTAGGGGTCAAAAGTGGGTCTAGCTGTTACAGATTTAGATTGTTGAGGATGGGTCGAGAGGAATATCTCGATCTGTAACAGTAAGACCCGGTTTTGCTGGGTAGCTGTTACAGATTGAGACAAACCGACGGGCCGCCCCGCCCCATCCGCCTGCCTCCACCTGATATTCGCCGATTTTCGTTGTGCCGCTGTACCCCCATGCCATATCCTCTAAACAACTACGCGGCACCATCGCCGCCGCGTCTACAAGAGAGGAATGTCCATGACCGTACCTGCGTCCAAGCTGCTCCAGCCCATTACGGTTGGCCCCCTTGAGCTCAAGAATCGCATTATGTTCCCGCCGCTGACCACCGGCTATGAGGAGCGCGACGGTTCCATCGGCGAGCGCAGCCTGGCTTTTTACGAGCGCCTGGCCCGTGGCGGCGTGGGCTACATCGTCATTGGCGACGTCGCTCCCGTCATGACCGCAAGCCCCACGCCCAAGCTGGCAACCGACGCCCAGATCCCCACGTTTAAGGCACTGGCCGACGCCGTCCACAAGCACGGTGCCAAGGTTGCGCTGCAGCTGTTCCACCCCGAGTACGACGTGCCCGGTGTCGGCCGCATGGTCATGGGCTCCATGGCCGCCGCCAAAGCCGCGCAGGAGGCCAAGGCCGCCGGCGACGAGGAGACCTTTGCCGCCAAGATGGCCGAGTCCAACGAGATCCGCAAGCAGGCATATGCCAAGCTGCACCACGACATGCAGCACTTTGTGAACGAGGCGAGCGTAGAGCAGCTCACCCAGATCAAGGAGGCCATCGCTGCCTCGGCCGCTCGCGCGCAGCAGGCCGGCATCGACGCCATCGAGGTCCACGGCGACCGCCTGGTGGGTTCGCTGTGCTCCGCGATCCTCAACAAGCGCACCGACGAGTACGGTGGCTCGTTTGAGAACCGCGTTCGCTACGCGCTGGAGGTCGTCGCTGCCATCAAGGAAGCCGCGCCGCAGCTGATGGTGGAGTATAAGCTCCCCGTGATCATGGAGAACCCCGACGGCACGCCGCGTGGCAAGGGCGGCCTGCAGCCCGACGAGGCCTGCGAGTTCGCCAAGCTGCTCGAGGGCGCGGGCATCGATATGATCCAGGTTGCACAAGCCAACCACACCGGCAATATGGGCGACACCATTCCGTCCATGGGCGCCATGCCCTACAACTGGACGCTGCCCGTGGCCGAGCACGTCAAGGCCCTGGTCTCCGTGCCGGTGGCAACTGTGGGCCGTGTTGTCTCGGTCGAGGCCGGCGAGAAGATCCTGGAAGACGGCGCGGCCGACATCATCGCCTATGGCCGCTCGCTCATGTGTGACCCCGACATTGCGCTGAAGGCCGCCACGGGCGAACCCATCCGCGAGTGCCTCAACTGCAACAAGGGCTGCGTCGATGCGATTCAAAACCGCAAGTACATCTCGTGTGTGCTCAACGCCGAGAACGGCGACGAGGCCACCATCGCCATTAAGCCGGGCGTGGGCGACAAGAAGATCGCCGTTGTGGGCGGCGGTATTGCCGGTCTGGAGGCCGCGCGCGTGGCGGCCAAGCGCGGCTACGACGTGACCGTCTACGAGGCGAGCGATCATCTGGGCGGCCAGATTGTGCTGGCGGCCGCGCCTCCGCGCAAGGACGAGATCATGCGCTCGGTCGAGTATTACGAGAAGATTCTGCCCGGCCTGGACGTGAAAGTTGAGCTCAACCATGCCGCTACGGCAGAGGACCTCAACGCCGCCGACGCCGCGATTGTGGCTGTGGGCGCGCACGACGTGGTCATCCCCGTTCCGGGTGCCGATTCTAAGAAGGTCGTCTCGAGCTGGGACGTGCTGGCCGGCAAAGTGGAGCTTACGGGCCGCGTCGCCGTCATTGGCGGTGGCCTGGTGGGTACCGAGACTGCCGAGTACCTGCTGCAGCACGGCTGCGAAGTGGCGATCGTGGAGATGCTCGACAAGATTGCCGCGGGCGAGTCCGAGACCATTCTGCCGCTGATTATGAGCGACTTTGCCGAGCACAACGTGGAGCAGCATGTTAAGACCCGTCTGACCGCCATTACCGACGAGGGCGTGGAGGCCGTGCGCACTGCCGATGACGGCGCCGAGGAGCCGGTGAAGATCGCCTGCGATTACGTGGTGATGGCCGTCGGTTCCAAGGCCAACGTGTTTGACTTGGATGGCGTTACGGTGCCCGTGACCTGTGTGGGCGACTGCTCGGGCGAGCGCACCGCCGACATTGCGAACGCCATTCGCACGGCATATCACGCGGCCAACGAGCTGTAGTTGAACATCGCGGCCAGGCGGGGCGGTAGCACGGATCTGTCTCGCCCGGCCGCGTCCCATCGGGTGTCAATCGGGGCGGGGCCTGCAAGCGCAGCAGGTCCCGCCCTTTTTGTTTTGCCCCGGTGGACGGCAATGCGCGCTAATCATGGGGAGTGAGGCGTCTACTGCCCTGCAGACTGCTCAAAATTATTGGAGGAGGGGTTAATAACTATATCCTCTATTCCAAAGGACATAAAGAGATGCCAATTTTGCTGGCAAGCGAATGACGATTAGCTACGAGCTAGTTACCAGCGTAAATAATCAATAAAGAAATGTCGTAAAATGGTGTCAAATTCCCAGATAGCGCCGCGTCTATTTTAATTAACTGCTTTGAGCAAACAGTAAAATGCTACTATCTAACTTGCACGTAAGAAAGCAATTTAACGTTTAAGGCTAAGAAGTAGAAGTGGCAGGTATGTCAGAAACAACAAGGACTCGCACGCATGCGCCCGAGATTAGGCAGCGCGCCGTCGAGATCCTCCAAGAAGGGGTCGGCCATCGCGCGCTCGCCGCAGAGCTTGGCATCCCCCAGGCCACAGCCCGTCAGTGGGCCCGTGCGTATGCCGTTGGCGGCGCCGACGCCGTTCTCAATGCGGGCTCTCATCACCACACATATTCGTTTGACGTTAAACTTGCCGTGGTTAAGGACCGCTTGGAACATGGTCTGACGGTGCGTGAGGTCATGGTCAAGCACAAGATCCCCAGCGAGTCTTCGGTTAAAGCTTGGTGCCGACAGTATCGCGACGGTGGCGAGGCCGCCTTGGTCGATAAGCCGCGGGGTCGTAAACCGCGCGTTAAAAAGGCGGAATAGCGAACGGGATGGTGCGTCCGCAGGGGCGCATTTTTCTTGCCGCGCCAACTTTTTGGACCGCCGCGAGTCTATTGGGACATCCTTCAAAGTGGTCAATAAACCGCGCGCAGTGGCCCGTGCGCCCGCCGCTACGATAGGGGGAGCGTCGCCTCTCTGCTCCAAAGCGGACATGCCCTTACCCCATACGCCTAAAACTCCCCAGTTGACCGAAAACCTGCCGCCTGAACCCCCAATTTGAGCTATAACGTTAAATAATTGCAGCGTTTTTGCATGGGGGAGTGATGGTATGACGCTACTGTATTTCCTTACCCTGTTTCCGCTGGTACCGGCGATGGGCATGCTGCTCGCGCGCAGTGACCGAGCCCGCGATGCGGTAGGGCTTGTGGGCTCCGGCATTATTATGGTGGTGACCGTTGTAGTCGCCGTCTTATTTTTTGGCACGGGTCCGCAGGGCTTTGAGGTTGCCCCCGGCACCTCGCATGTGCTCTCGATCATCAGCTCCGTCATCGACGTAATTCTGTGCGCCGTCATCCTGTACAACGCGTTCAAATATAGGAACGCGCTTACCGGTGTGCTCGGCGTGGTGCAGCTGGTGGGTTCGGTTGCCTTCGCTGCCATGACGCTGCCCACGGCCGAGGTCGTCACCGCCACGCCGCTCTACCTGGACTATATGAGCGTGATCATGGTGCTCGCCGTTGGCATTGTCGGCAGTCTGATCTGCGTGTATGCCCTGGGCTACATGAAGGACTTCCAGGCGCACGATGAGCACGAGGCCGCGCTGCGTGGGCAGACCGCGCCCGACCGACGCCCGCAGTTCCTGGCGCTTATGTTCCTGTTCCTTTCGGCCATGTTCGTCATCGTGACGAGCGACAACCTGGAGTGGCTGTTCTGCGGCTGGGAAATCACCACCGTGTGCTCGTTTCTTATGATTGGCTATACGCGCACGCCCGAGGCCATCAAA
The DNA here is from genome assembly GCF_052121795.1 of Collinsella sp. LCP19S3_B7. Lineage (NCBI taxonomy): Bacteria > Bacillati > Actinomycetota > Coriobacteriia > Coriobacteriales > Coriobacteriaceae > Collinsella > Collinsella sp. LCP19S3_B7. Next base: position 85,131 of record NZ_JBQKDO010000002.1, on the reverse strand, counting down.
AACGCCTTTACCCAGATCATCCTCAACATGCTGGGCGGCATCGCGTTTTTGGCGGGCCTTATGTTCCTGCACGTCAACGGCGTACCGCTGACCATCTCGGGCATGATCGAGCTTTCCGGCGCCGGAACCGCGCAATCCGCGCTGCTGGTGCTGCCGGTCGTCTTGCTGTCGATCGCCGCGCTTACCAAGGCCGCACAGATGCCGTTCCACACCTGGCTGCTCGGCGCCATGGTCGCCCCCACGCCCACGAGCGCCCTGCTGCACTCGTCCACCATGGTCAAGGCCGGCGTGTTTTTGATGGTCAAGCTGAGCCCGCTGTACGCCACCTATCCCGTGACCGGCTTTATGGTCACGAGCGTGGGCGCCATCACGTTTTTGCTCGCCGCCCTCATGGCCATCTCGCAGAGCAATGCCAAGCGCGTGCTCGCGTACTCCACCATTTCCAACCTGGGCCTCATCAGTGCCTGCCTGGGTGTCGGCGCGCCCGAGGCCGTGTGGGCCGCCATCTTCTTGATCTTGTTCCATACGGTGGCAAAGTCGCTGCTGTTCCTGTGCGTGGGCACGGCCGAGCATCATATCGGCAGCCGCAATATCGAGGACATGGACGGCATGTTCAGCCGCATGCCGCACCTGACGCGCCTGATGATGCTGGGCATCATGGGCATGTTCGTGGCGCCGTTTGGCATGCTCGTGTCTAAGTGGGGCGCCCTGGTGGCGTTTGCGCAGACCGGCAATGTGCTCATGATCATGGTGCTGGCCTTTGGCTCGGCCGCGACGTTCTTCTTCTGGGGCAAGTGGCTCGCCAAGCTCTCGGGCGTGGATTCTACGGCCGAAAACGTGGAGGGCAATGTCCATAAGACCGAATGGATAGCGCTCAACACTATCGCCGCGCTGCTGATTCTGTGCTGTGTAGCGTTCCCGATTATCTCGAGCGGTCTGGTGTCGCCTTACTTGGCCATGGTGTTTGGCCGCGTTCCGTATGTTATTGGCAAGGATGCCATGTATCTAATGGTGGTTATCGTGGCTTTTATCGCCGTGGTGCTGCTGACTTCATTCCGCGTGAGCAACAAACCGCACGTAAACGTATATCTTTCGGGCGTGGGAACCGACAATTACCGTCATTTCCGCGGCTCGATGGGACACGAGGTGAAGGCCGAAAAGCGCAATTGGTACCTGGAGGACGCCCTTGGCGAGAAGCGTATTGGCCCCGCGGGCAGCATCGTGTGCTGTGGCATCATTCTGTTCGCGCTGCTATGCTGCGCATGGATTGGTCCCGATACGCTCGCCATGGGCGAGCCCTCGGTGCTGCGCGGCAAGTATTTCGAAGGCTCGGGTGTCGTAGGCATCTTTATAGGCACCGTGGCGTTTGCCCTGCTGGCGCCTTTGGTTGGTGGCCTGATCGACGGCATCGACCGCAAGCTGTCCGCCCGCATGCAGGGCCGCGTGGGACCGCGTCTGCTGCAACCGTTCTACGATGTAGCCAAGCTCCTGCGCAAAGCCCCTGCCAGCGTAAACACCGTGGACGATACTTACATGGCGTGCGCGCTCGTCTTTACCGTGGTGGGCGGCGGCATCTTTGTGTCGGGTTCCAACACACTGTTATGCGCCTTTATGGTTACCCTCGCTGCGATCTTTGTGGTGCTGGCGTCCTCCTCGACGCAAAGCCCGTTTGCCCAGGTCGGCGCCGACCGCGAGCTGCTGCAGGTCATGAGTTACGAGCCCGCCGTTTTGCTGATGAGTGTGGGCCTGTACCTTGCCACCGATAGTTTCGATTCCATCGCCGTGACGGGGCAGTCGGCCCCCATTATCGTGTACAGCGCGCCCATCTTCCTCGCGCTGCTCGCGGTGCTTACCATCAAACTGCGCAAGTCGCCGTTCGATCTTTCGTACTCGCATCACGCGCATCAGGAGATCGTCCAGGGCGTCGCCACCGAGATGAGCGGCACCACGCTGGCCAAGATGACCCTTATGCACTGGTGCGAGACCGTGCTGTTTTTGATGTGGGTGGGCATGTTCTTTGTTTGGGACAACCCGGCGAGCTGGGTCGTCGCCCTGGTCGTTATGGTCATGACGTATTTTGTCGAGGTACTGATCGATAACACCTTCGCCCGTAGCACCTGGCGCAGCTGCTTTAAGCTCGGCTGGGGCGTGGCGCTGGTGTTTGGCCTGCTCAACCTTATGCCCATCCTCATCGACGTGTTTATTTAGGAGGCGGCATCCATGGATCATAAAATGTCGCGCTCGCCGTGGGTTATTCATTACGACGGCTCGAGCTGCAACGGATGCGATATCGAGGTGCTGGCCTCGCTCACGCCGCTGTTCGATGCGGAGCGCTTTGGCGTGGTCAACACCGGCAACCCCAAACATGCGGACATCTTTTTGGTGACGGGGTCGGTCAACGCCCAGAACTTGCCCGTCGTGCGCCAGATCTACAACCAGATGCTCGAGCCCAAGTGCGTGGTGGCGTGCGGCATCTGCGCGTGCTCGGGCGGCGTGTTCCGCGATGCGTACAACGTGATCGGTGGCGTGGATCGCGCAATTCCCGTGGATGTGTACGCGCCCGGATGTGCCATTCGCCCCGAGACGGTGATCGACGCCATTGTGGAGGCGTGCGGCATCCTGGACCAGAAGGAGGCCGTGATGCGCGCCGGCGGCGACCCGCTTACCGTGGGCGGTGCCGCTACCTGGGATGGCGGCGTTGATCTGGGCGAGGACGGATTTGTGGCCCCGGCTGAGGCCGGCGACGCGCCCGCCGCTGGCGACGCACCTGCTGGGACGCCCGCCGCGTCCGCCGCTGCAAGGGGGGCCGAGTAATGCAAAAGGCAATCTATACCACCGTCGAGCTCGATGCACTGCTGTCGCATGTCCAGGCGCTCAAGGGTGCCGGTGCCCGCTTTGTACAGATGCACGCCGAGCGCAACGTGGACGACGGCACGTATCGCTTGGTCTATACGTTCATCAACGTTCGTGCTGCCCAGGAGCAGATCGCGCAGGACGGCAGCTATGCGATTGAGAACCTGGTGGTTGAGGGCATCGACCAGTACCAGGAGATTCCGTCCATCAGCTCGTACTACCCTGCGGTGTTCCCATTTGAAAATGAGGCACACGACCTGTTTGGGCTTGCCATTACCGACATGCAGATTGACTTTAAGGGCTTTTTCTACCAGGTCTCGACTGCCGAGCCCATGAGCGTCATCACGCCCGAGGTTAAGGCTGCGCGCGAGAAGGCCATGAAGGTCCGTGCCGCTGCCGAGGCCAAGGCGCGCAAGGCCGCGGCCGAGAAGGCCGCCGCTGCCGCGGCTGCTGCAGGGGAGGGCGCTGCGAGCGTCGGCGATGCCGCGGGCGCCACTGTTCAGCCCACTGCGGCTGCCGGCTCCGATGCTCAGCATGACGAGGCTGCCGCCAAGGCCGCGCTCAAGGCTGCCGAGATGGAGGCAAAGCTCGCCGCCATGGATCCCGAGAAAGCGGCCAAGGTTCGCGCGGCGCTTGCCGCCAAAGCCGCCCGCGATAAGCAAAAAAAGGAGGCGTAAGGTCCATGGCACATCGCTCCGTTATTCCGTTTGGCCCGCAGCACCCGGTGCTGCCCGAGCCGCTTCACCTGGACCTGGTGCTCGAGGACGACCGCGTTATCGAGGCAATTCCGCAGATCGGCTTTGTGCACCGCGGACTCGAGAAGCTCACCGAAAAGCGTGACATGCACCAGTTTGGCTACATCGCCGAGCGCATCTGCGGCATTTGCGCCGTGGGTCACAGCTGCGGCTATGCCAGCGCCTGCGAGCGCATGCTCGATATCGAGGTGCCTGGCCGCGTGCGGTATATTCGCACCATTTTGCACGAGCTTTCGCGCATTCACTCGCACCTGCTGTGGCTGGGCCTGCTCGCCGATGCCTTTGGCTTCGAGGCGCTGTTCTATCGTTCGTGGACCCTGCGCGAGCAGATTCTCAAGATCTTTGAGAGCACGTGTGGCGGTCGCGTGATTCTGTCGATTAACGAGATCGGCGGCCTTAAGCACGATATCGAGGACTCCGAGCTGTCGGGCATTGTCCAGACGCTCGACGCCATGCGCCCCGACTACGAGGCCCTGGTGCATACCTTTTTGGACGACAACAGCTGCGGCGAGCGCCTGCATGGCGTGGGCGTGATCAGCAAGAAAGACGCGCTGGAGCTTTCGATGGTCGGTCCGTTTGGGCGCGCCTCGGGCGTGGATTACGACGTGCGCATGTTTGGCGATGGTGCCTATGCGGACCTGGCTGCGTTTGAGCCCATCGTTGCTACCGATGGCGATTGCTATGCCCGCTGCCAGGTGCGTTGCGCCGAGGTCACGCAGGCCATGGACATCATTAAGGAGCTTGTGGGCAAGATTCCGCACGACGGCATCGGCGGGCGTACCAAGCTTACGCCAGCCGATGGCGCGCGCGGCGAGGTTGTGATTGAGCAACCGCGCGGCGAGGCGTATTACTATGTGCGCGGCAACGGCACCAAGAATCTGGACCGTTTCCGCGTGCGCACGCCGACGTCGCAAAATCTGGCGGGTCTGACGCATGCGCTGCAGGGCGTGCTCATTGCCAACGTGCCCATGATTATCCTGACCATCGACCCCTGCATTAGTTGCACGGAAAGGTAGGCGCGGCATGAGTTTGATGACATTTGCCAAGACGGCCTTGGGCTCTATGGTCAAGCAGCCGGTCACGGTGTGCTATCCGCAGGAGGAGCTGGCGGCGCCCGAGCGCCTGCGCGGGCATATCGTCAACGATATGGACGTGTGCATCTGCTGCGGTATGTGCGCGCGTCGCTGCCCGGCGGGCGCGCTTGCGGTCGATCGCAAGGGTGGTATCTGGTCGATCGATCCGTATGCTTGTGTGGTGTGCGGCGAGTGCATCGAAAGCTGCCCTAAGCACTGTCTGAGTATGGACACCACCCGCACCCCGGTTGCGGCGGACAAGACTCCCACGGTAGAAACCAAGCCGGAGTAGCACTGGAATAGAGCTGGAATAGGGGCCGGTGGGGCAAAAATGCCCCGCCGGCCCCGCGCTTAAACGCGCGGTTAGGCTGCCGCTAACAAAACTATGCCGGTTTACGGGGCTGGATAGCGAACCTCCGACCATACAGATAATTGCAAAAACAAAACCGCAGGTAGACAGCCTGCCGTTTTCCAAAAAATGAAGGTATGGATGAGGGTCTCGACTTTAGCTCCGTAATCCGGCATGGTTTTGAAATGGCACCATATCCGTAACAGCCTTTGATCTCCCGTGGACGGAGGAAAACGGACCATTTTGGCCTTGCGAGGGCTGCCGCGCGACCCGTCTGCCACGAAATGGGCCCATCTACTACGTTTAAGCCGCTACCCTCAACCATGCCAAAAAGCGCGAAAACGAAACCGCAGGTAGAACGCCTGCGGTTTTTCATGAAACGCGGTTGTGGTCAGGGGCATCGGGTTAAACATAGTAGATAGGCCAGTTTCGTGGCGAGCACCACCAATTGATCCCCCGGGGACGGAGGAAAACGGGTTCTTTTGCCCCGTCCATCTTGAGTCGCACCCGTTTTCCTGCGAAAACGCTCGTGTCTCAACTATGGTGAGACATTTGTCTCACGCTCAAAACCGAATCTGGAACGTGTGTCACCTGCTCAAATTGTGTCTCATTCCGTAACTTGAGGCTGATGCAAGGCCTGAGTCTGCGAGAAGGGAGACGCGATGGGTAAGTACACGAGGGGTCTCTTGGCGGTGATGCTGGCCGTAGTGCTGGTATTGCCGGCTGCGGCATTTGCCATGCTGCCCGAGGCCAACGCCAGGTCCAGCACCGGAATGGATGGACCGACAATGACCGGAAAGGTCGTCGATCCCGATACCAGCGGCCGCTGGGAAATCTGGGCGGCTGGCCATAGCGGCAATAAAGTATCGACCCAACACGTCGGCCGAATCTGGACCGACAAGACGGTCAAGGCAACCGAGAAAAACGAGGAGTCGGATTTTCTGACTACGCTTTCGGCCATGTCCTCGACGTCCAATTCAACCGTGACGGTTACTACGCCGCTCGACATCGTGATGGTGCTGGATGCCTCTGGCTCGATGGATGGTGAGATGGGCGGTGGAGATTCCACCAAGCGTATCGATGCACTGGAGAGCGCTGCCAGCAGCTTCATCGACACCATTGCCAAACAAAACGAGGGTATCGAGGGCGTGGATAGGCAGCATAAGGTTGCAATCGTTAAGTTCGCGGGCAAGAAGTCCGACAATATCGGCAACGGGACGTATCGTGACGGAGAACACACCTACAATTACACGCAGGTAATGAAAGGCCTGACCGATTGCTCCGGCGGCAACGTGAAAGCTCTTAAGGATAGGATTGCCCAGATTACACCCGCTGGTGCAACGCGCGCCGACAATGGCCTGCAGCTGGCAGAGGGCATCACTTCTGGTCGCGTGGACGCCAAGAAGATTGTTGTGTTCTTTACCGACGGCACGCCGACAAGCTTCAGCGAGTTCAATCCGGATGTCGCTAACGCTGCCGTAACGGCCGCCAAGAGCATGAAGGACAGCAAGGCTACCGTTTATACTATCGGCATCTTTGATGGCGCGGATCCCAAAGCCAGCGTCCAGGATTCGAAGACAAGCCAAGAGAACAAGTTCATGCAGGCCGTTTCGAGCAACTACCCCAATGCCACGAAATGGAATTCTCACGGAACGCGTGCGGAAAACTCCGACTACTACAAGTCGGCGACCAATGCCGAAGAGCTCAAGAAGGTCTTCGACGACATCTCGCAGGCCATCACATCGGAGGCGCCTTATCCGACCGAAATCCATAAGGGCTACGACGAGACCAAGTCCGGCTACATCACGTTTACCGACGAGCTGGGCGACTTTATGCAGGTTGATGGATTTACCGAAGTCGTCATTAACGGCACGCCGTTTACCAAGGCGAGCAAGACGGTCAATAAAGAAACCAATAACGACACCTACGAGTTCACCGGCAAGGCAAAAGACCTGCTCATTACCGTGCAGCGTGCCGGCGATGACAATCCCCAGAAGGGCGATATCGTAACGGTCAATATTCCTGCGTCGTTGATTCCGCTGAGTCACTTTAAGACCGTAGACGGCAAGCTTTCGGTCGACAACGTTAAGCCCATCCAGGTGAAGTATGCTTCGAGCGTGAAGAGTGTTGCGCTCGACAACCTATTTACGCCTGAGGAGGTCACGGGGCTCAAGGCTTACATCGAAAAGAATACGACCGTTGCCGACGATGGCACCAAGACCGTGAACTTCTACGCGAACAAGTGGGAGACCGGCGCGTTGGGTAATACGGTTGCGACCTTTGAGCCGGCCGACACCAACCGCTACTACTACTTCCAGAAACAGACCCCAATTTACACGGACAAGGACTGCACGCAGCCTGCAAAGAATTCGCTGGCAGATACCGGCACCTATTACTACAAGGATGAGTTTGAGGAGCAGGGCGAAAACGATGAGGCCAAGCCCGCCTCTGCCGTCATCGAGTTTATCGGCGGCGACGCTGCGAAGTTTGACGGCGCTATTGTTGCTGACGAGGACGGCAGCCTTTCGTTTAGCGTGGGAACCGCGCGCCTAGCCTTTATCGACGAGCTCCACACCACCAAGGAGAGTGTGGGCGGCAACAACACTGGTACCGCGACCGACGTTCTTAACCCCAAGTGGAACAACGTGTCCGCCAAGGCGACCGCGACGCATGTCAATTCCTACCTGGGCAACAACGGCAAGATCAGCTTTAACGTGACGCCGACAACGGTGGATACCAAGGCCAGCTTTGGCCTGACCAAGGTGCTCGAGGGCCGCGATTGGACGGATGCGGACGAGTTTAAGTTTGAACTCTCCGCAACGTCCGAGAATGACGCCCCGATGCCCGCACACGCGACCGCGACCGTGACCAATGACGACCTGGACGACAATGGCAAGGCAGCTATCGACTTCGGCGAGATCACCTGCAACAAGCCGGGCGAGTACACCTATGAGGTCCGCGAGGTCAAGGGCGGCGCCGGTGGCATCACCTACAGCGAGAACGTTGCCACGTTCAAGGTGACCGTGGCGGTTAAGGCCACGGGTGGGCTTAAGGCTGACGTTGAAAAGATCTCGGGCAAGACCGAGTTCAAGAACACCTATAGCGCCAAGACGGAAACCCCGCTGACCCTTGAGGCAACCAAGACGCTCACGGGACGCCCGATGGCCGATGACGAATTTAAGTTTGCGCTGAGCTATGCGGGGCACGACGAGGTTCTGCTGGATGCAACCAACAAGGGCGGCAAGGTTGAGTTCGGGCCGCTGACGTACACGACCGAGTCGCTTGCCAAGCTGGTCGAGGAGGGCAAGGCGTCGGTTGATGCTAGCTCCGACAAGCCCACGTGGACCATTCGCTACATTGCTGCCGAGCAGACCGGAAAGCTGCCTGCGGGCGTGAGCGCCACCGTGTCGGCAATTGACGCATGTGTAACCGTTGTCGACAACGGCGATGGTACCCTGACGGCGACGGCTGTCTACGGCGATGCCGGCAACGAGTTTGTGAACACCTACACTGCCGCGCCTGTCGAGGCATCGCTTGTGGGCAAGAAGAATCTGCAGGTTCCTGATGGCTTGACCCCGGCTGACATTGCCGGCAAGTTCACCTTTACCGTGACCGGTGAAGAGGGCGCACCCATGCCCGCGAACGCGAGCGTGACCAATGATGCCAAGGGCAAGGTCGACTTTGGCAAGATCACCTTTACGCTCGACGACCTTAACAAGGCTCTGGGCGAGAAGCCCGAGAAGCGCGAGCGCACCTTTACCTACACCGTGACCGAGTCCGGTGAGGTCGCTGGCGTGACCAACGACGCCGAGACTTCGCGTACGGTTTCCTTCACCGTGACTGATGACGGCGAGGGTACTCTGAGGGTGTCCCGCAAGCCGGACGGCGATGCGGCATTTACGTTCACCAATACCTATAGCGTGACGCCCGTCGAGACGCGCGTCACCGACCAGATCACCGCGACCAAGGTTCTGGACGGCCGCGGCCTCAAGGCTGGCGAGTTCAGATTCGAGCTCGTCGAGGGCGAGGGCGAGGACGCCAAGGTCGTCGCCACCGGCACCAACAATGCCGAAGGCAAGATCACGATGAACGCCGTGAAGTACGACAAGCCCGGCAAGCACACCTACACACTGCGCGAGGTCAACGGCGGAACCACCAGCAAGGGCGTCACTTACAGCAACGCCAAGTACACCGTTGAGACCACCATCACCGACAACGGCGACGGTACCCTCAAGGCCGAGCATGTCCTGAAGGACGACGTCAAGGCTGCAACTTTCGAGAACGCTTACAGCGTGACCCCGCTCGACACAGAGCTCGACTTTGGCCTGAGCAAGGCCATCGACGGTCGCGACTGGACGGATGCAGACAAGTTCAGCTTTACCATCACGGCCTCCGAGGGCACCCCACTGCCCGACCCGGCAACCGTAACCGTGACCAAGCAGGATGCTGACAACGAAGGCATCGCCGCCATCAAGTTCGGCAAGATCCACTACACGGCTGCCGGAACCTACAAGTACGAGATCCGCGAGAACGCGGGCAGCGCGGTCGGTATGACGTATGACGCGCATGTCGCAACCGCCGAAGTGACCGTGACCGAGAACGGCGACGGCACCCTGACCTCCAACGTCACCACGAAGGAAAGCGGCCGCTTCACCAACACGTACCGCTCTGAGCTCGATTACACCGCGGCCGGCGGCCTCAAGCTCAGCAAGAGCCTCTCCGGACGTCCCATGACCGAGGGTCAGTTCACCTTTACCGTGACGCCTGCCGACGAGGCTTCGGCCATCGCGCTCGGCCTGCACGAGGGCGCCAACGTGTACAAGTCCCCTGCAACGGCAGAGGCAACGGTTGGCCTGATCGACATCCTGGCTGGCCATGAGGTCAAGTTTACGCAGGCTGACGCGGGCAAGACCTTTACATACACCGTTGCCGAGAAGAACGATGGCCAGCCCGGTTACACCTACGACGAGGCCGTACGCACCGTGACGATCGCTATCGCCGACGATGGCGCTGGTACGCTCACCGCTACGACGACCGTTTCTGGCGGACCCAATGGCACGCCGGTGGCGGTCCACAAGAGCGGCGAGAATAAGGTCGAGAGCGCCGTGGTCCCGTTCGCCAACAGCTACCACGCATCGACCGATAACCCGGGCGGCGAGCTTGCGCAGATTGTCGCCACCAAGACCCTGACCGGTCGTCCGCTGGCCAACGGCGAGTTCTACTTTGGCATCGCCTATGCGGGCGAGACGGAAGCCATTGACGGCACTGTGGCGACCAACATCAACGGCCAGGTGAGCTTTGGCGCGCTGCATTACACGACCGAGATGCTTGCCGACCTGGTAAACGCCAAACGCGCCATCCGTACCGACACGGATGCCAAGCTTGCGTGGACTATCAACTACACGGCGTTTGAGTACACGTCCCCGCTCGCAGCAAAGGGTATTACTGCCGCGAAGTCGAGCTTTAGCTTTAAGGTCATCGTCGTCGACAACGGCGACGGCACTCTGACGGCGAAGCCTGACTACGGTGGCGTCGAGCCCGTGTTCGAGAACGTCTACGGCGCCGATGCCGTTGACGCCGCGCTCGCCGGCGCCAAGAAGCTCCAGGCTGCCGAGGGCCTGACCCCGGCCGATATCACGGGTAAGTTCACCTTTACCGTGACCGCCGATGAGGCGGGCACCCCGATGCCCGAGCGCACGACCGCAACCAACGACGCGGCCGGCAACGTGGACTTTGGCAAGATCCACTTTACGCTCGAGGACCTCAACCGCGCCTTGGGCGTGACGGATGATGCGACCGATAAGGCCGAGGCAGACGAAGCTGACGAAGCCGAGGCCGACGAGGCAGAGGCTGAAGAGGCCGACGCTGACGCCAATGCCGACGAGTCCGGCGGCGAGTCCGAGCCCGCAGCCCCCACCGCCCCGCGTTCGCACACCTTTGCCTACACGGTGACCGAGTCCGGTAGCGCCCCTGGCGTGACCAACGACGCCAACGCCACGCGTAAGGTTTCCTACACCGTGACTGACGACGGTGCCGGACATCTGAAGGTCGTGCGCGAGGGTGACGACGGCGCTGCCTTCACGTTCACCAACACCTACAGCGTGACGCCTACCGATTCTGTGGTGACCGATCAGGTCAAGACGGTCAAGCGCCTGACCGGACGCGACCTTGCAGCAGGCGAGTTCACGTTTGAGCTGCTCGAGGACGGCGCGGTTGTCGCGACCGGCACCAACGACGCCAATGGCACCGTCGCGCTGAGCCCGATCCGCTACGAGGCACCTGGCGCGCACACGTACATGCTGCGCGAGGCTTGCCCCAACGCGCTCGGCCTGTACAAGGGCGTCACCTATGACGGCACGACCTACACCGTCGTGACCACCGTCTCCGACAACGGCGACGGCACGCTGACCGCGACGCACAAGCTCGAGGGAACTACTGAGTCGGCTGGCTTTACCAACAAGTATCATGCCATGCCCACGCAGGTCTCCATCGGTGCCATCAAGGTGCTCGAGGGACGCGAGCTCAAGAAGGACGAGTTTAGCTTTAAGCTCGTTGGCGAGGACATCGAGTCCACTGTCACCAACGATGCCGATGGCAAGATCAACTTCGACAAGTTCGAGTACGACGAGCCCGGTACGTACGTCTACACCATCAGCGAGGTCAAGGGCGACGAGGCCGGTATGACCTATGACAAGTCCGTCTTTACCGCGACCGTCAACGTGGCCGATGACGGCGAGGGCGACCTCAAGGCGAATGTCGCCTTTACCAAGGGCGACAAGAGCGTCGAGGGCATCGTGTTCAACAACACGTACAAGAAGCCCGAGACGCCCGTGCCGACGCCCGATCCCGGCACGCCCAAGACCGTGACGAACATCGTCAAGACGGTCAAGGGTTTCCTGCCCACCACGGGTGACCAGCAGACCGCCGCACTGCTCATGGCATTTGTTATCGCCATAGCCGGCGTCGGAGCCCTGGTCTGGGGTATCCGTAAACGCTAGGCACGCTGGCGGCGCCCGGGGCCAAAAGGCCCCGGGCGGCCGGCGGGGAGCCAGAACATAGCCCCACCCCCCACCCCCAGCCGCCACGGAGGTATCTCCCACCTCCGTGGCGGCGCTTTTGTGCGTAGGCGAGGAGGGCTCGCCACGAAACCGGCCCATCTACTACGTTTAGTCCCTTACCCCCAACCATGTCAAAAAACGCGAAAACAAAACCGCAGGTAGAACGCCTGCGGTTTTGCTCAAAACGAAGGTATGGTCAGGGGTATCGAGTTAAACGTAGTAGATGGGCCGATTTCGTGGAGCGGTTCCGGCTGATCCCTTGGGGACGGAGGAAAACGGATCATTTTTGGCTTGAAGCGGCTTGCGGAGACACTTGACGTGGCCGCTCGGACAAAACTAGGCCGGTTTACGGGGCTGAGTCACGAGTCCCCAACCATGCTGATATTCGTGAAAATAAAACCGCAGGTAGACGAGCCGTCATTTTACAGAAAACGCGGGTATGGATGGGGGCCCTGAGTTTGGCCCCGTAAACCGGCATAGTTTTGAAATGGCATTAAATCGGTAGCAGACATTTTGTTATGTCGGGGCGATCGGTCTTCGGGCAACTACCCTCGCAGGTAGGCGATGGCGATCTGCGTGCGGTTGCGCAGGCCCATTTTGGCCAGGATTGAGCTGATGTGGTTTCGCACGGTGCCTTCGCCCATATAGGCGGTGGCGGCAATCTCCTTGTTATCGAGGCCGCGGGCAATGAGCTCGGCGACCTCGAACTCGCGGTCGGTCAGGCTGACGAAGGCCGCGGGCCGGCGGGTCGTGCCCACCTCGACGCCCGCCCCATCAAAGTCGACATCCTCGATCGCCTTACCCTCGAGCACGCGTTTGCCGTCCATGACCTGGGCCAACGCCGGCGGGATGGCAGCGACATCGGTTTTGATCAGGTAGCCGCGGGCACCCAGTTTGAGCGCCGACACAATGTACTCGTCATCCGAGAATGTCGTCAGAAACACCACGCGCGCCGCAGGGTCGCACTCAAGGATCTCGCGGGCCGCCGAAAGCCCGTCGCGCCCCGGCATCTGAATGTCGAGCAGCGCGATATCGGGTGCGTGTTCGGCATAAAGAGCCACTGCGTCGTTGCCGTCGGCGCCGGTACCCACCACCTCGATCTGCGGCTGGGCGCCCAGGATTATCTTGAGCGAATCGACCACCAAGCGGTCGTCGTCGACAACGATGAGCCTCATCGGCCCTCATCTCCTTGCTGTTTGGGAACGGTGGCAAACACACGCCAGCCGCCGGTGCCGGCGCGCGGGCCGGCGGTGAAGGTGCCGCCAAGCGCCTCGACGCGCTCGCGCATGGAGCCGAGCCCCATGCCCTCTGCGGTGCCGCGGCCGCTTGCTTGGACCCCGCCCGCGCCATCGTCGGTAACGATGAGCTGGTAAAACGACGGATGCTCCATGCATCGTACGGTGACGGTCTGGGCGCAAGCATGGCGTATGGCGTTGGAAAGCGCCTCGCGCAGGACCGCCGCAAAGCAGTTGGCGACATTTGCGGGCGCATGTTCGGCCAAAACCTCAAGTTCAATCTGCGGCCCGCCATCTGAGCGCGCGCCCTCCACGATGCGCTCGAGCTGTACGGAGAGATTCGCCGCGTTGTCGTTGAGCGCGTGGACGCTCGAGCGCACGAGCTGAAGCGCTTCGTCCACGGTGCGCTTGACGTCAGCGAAGTCGGCGGCGACGCCGGGCTCGTTGGCGTGGACCACGCGTAGGGCCTCGGTTTGCAGCGAGGCGCGCGTGAGCTGGTGCCCCACGTTATCGTGGATCTCGCGTGCGATGCGGGCGCGCTCGGCGAGTGTTGCGAGCTCGACCTCGTAGTCCTGGCGGTCGGCAAGGTCGCGGTTGCGCGCCTCGAGCGCGAGGGCTCGCTCCTGCAACTCGTCGCGGGTGCGACGCATGCGCTCCTGCTCGAGCTCCAGCTGAGCGGTGCGCAGAGACAGCAAGGTGGCGGCGACTGAAAGGATGGCGGTCAACAGCAGCGCACGGGTGGGAAGCGCGCCGGCGTGGGCATATGCGACGAGTGCGCAGACAAAGATGGCGCCGGCGCCCAGCGCGACCCAAACGTGTTCACGGCGCACGTATCGCGCGATGTCATAGAGGGCGAGGGGCGCAAACGGCACAAACGACGGCACAAAGACGGCCACCATAATGTAAGCGTAGCTCGCGGCCTCACCGGCGCGGCGGGCACGTTCGCCTTGCGCAATTTCCGTAAGCGAGGCGACTGCGACGCCAAGACAAAACGCCGCGACCAAGCAAGCATCCACAGCAAGGCCCAGAGCGGCCGCGATACAGCACGCCAGCATGATCGATTTGTCGAATAGCCTGTTCATACGGGTATTGTACGCGATGGTGCGCGCGACGATTGCTCAGGTGCCGCAACCGTGACATTCCTCCCGCCCGCCCCCGCCGCACTCGTGACAAAGCTCACTGGTGCGCGCCGCCCGCACCTGCGATGATGCAATCGTACCGGGCCGAAATCAACAGAAGGGCCGACTCATGACAGACATCGTCCACGTCGAAAACCTCGTCAAGCGCTACGACGATCTTATCGCGCTCGACCACTTTAACCTGAGCATCGCCCCCGGCGAGATCTTTGGCCTGCTGGGCCCCAACGGCTCGGGCAAGACCACGTCCATCAACTGCATTCTGCAGCTGCTCGCCTACGACAAAGGCACCATCGAGTTGTTCGGCGAGCCCATGACGCCCGCCCGCTACGACCTCAAGCGCCGCATCGGCGTGGTGCCGCAGCAGGTGGCGGTGTTCGACGAGCTTACCGTCCGCGAGAACATCGACTATTTCTGCAGCCTCTACGTCAACGACCGCAAACGCCGTCGCGAGCTGGTCGACGAGGCCATCGACTTTGTCGGCCTGGGCGACTTTGCCAAGTTTCGCCCCGGCAAGCTCTCGGGCGGCCTGGCGCGTCGCCTCAACATCGCTTGCGGCATCGCGCACAAGCCCGAGCTCATCTTCTTCGACGAACCCACGGTGGCCGTCGACCCGCAGAGCCGCAATGCCATCCTGGAGGGCATCTGCCGCCTGCGCGACGAAGGCGCCACGGTGGTGTATACCAGCCATTACATGGAGGAAGTCGAGCAGATCTGCAGCCGCATCATGATCATGGACGGCGGGCGCGTGCTGGCGCAGGGCACCAACGACGAGCTCAAGCGCATGATTCAGATGGGCGAGCGCGTGACCGTCGAGGTCGGCGCCGTCGAGCTCGCCACGGTCGAGCGACTGCGCGCCCTCGAGCACGTGCTTTCGGTTGAGCTTTCCGGCGGCGAGCTCGTTTGCACCTGCGAAGCGAGCCCGCACAACCTGGTTGACATCCTCGACACGCTGCGCGCCGCCGATGTGGCGCTCGGCCGCGTGTGGAGCGAGCCGCCGACCCTCAACGACGTGTTCCTCGAGATCACCGGCCGCGAGCTGCGCGACTAGGGGGCGGCCATGTTCAACACCATTATCATTACGGTCAAGACGCTGCTGCGTCGGCCGAGCACGTGGGTTTGGGGCGCGATCTTTCCCGTCGCGCTTTCCACGATGTTCATGTTTATGTTTGCGAATCTGAGCTCCGACGGCACGGTCGATCCGGTGCCGGTGGCCGTCGTGGCGGATGAGGCCTGGGGCGCCTCGACCTTTAAGGACGTGGCGACGTCGCTTGCCAAGGAAGGCGACGACCAACTGCTCGAGATCCACGAGTGCGACGACGCAGCCGATGCGAGCCGTGCGCTTAAAGCCGGCGAGGTCGCGGGCATCTATACGGTCGATGCCGCGGGCACGCCCAAACTCACGTTGCTTTCGAGCTATGACAGCTCGCGTGCGACGTCGGTGCTCACCGACCGCAGCATCCTGGAGACGGTGGCAAGCTCGTATACGCAAAATGCCGAGCTCATGCGCCAGATTGCCCAGGACAACCCGGCGGCGCTCGCCGACCCGGAGGCGGTTGCGCGCGCCCTGTCGCTCGAGGGCGGAATCCGCCGTGTGAGCCTGACGCGTGCCACGCCCGATGGCACGGTCATCTACTACTACGCGCTCTTTGGCCTGGTTGCGATGATGTCTGCCGAGTTTGCCGCCTTGAGCGTCGTCGACCTGCAGCCCAATCTGTCGGGCCTTGGTGCGCGTCGCTGCGTGGGTGGCCTTTCCAAGACGGCGTCGCTGGCCGGTATCTTTGTGGGCGCGTGGTTGGTCTCCTTTGCCTCGATGACGATCGCGATCGGCTACGTGCGCCTGGTCGTGGGGGTCGACTTTGGCGGGCGCGAGGGGCTGTGTCTGGTGGGTGGTGCCGCGTCCGCGCTTGCCGCGACGGGTCTGGGCCTTTTTGTGGGCACGCTTCCCGTTAAGGGCGGCAAGGCGTCCAAATCGGGCATCCTCACGGGCTTCGCCACCACGTGCGCCCTGTTCGCCGGCCTCTACGGCGAGCCGGCGATGGCGCTTGCCGACGACGTCGCCCGCGCCTGCCCGGCCGAGAGTTGGCTCAATCCCGTCAAGCTTATCTGCGACATGTTCAACCGCTTGTATTTCTTTGAGGACCTGGGCCCCTTTGCTGTTCGCGCCGGCGCGCTGGTCCTTATGGCGTTGCTGTTCGTTGCCGTCGCCACGCTGATCTTTGGAAGGAGCCGCTATGAGCACCTTTAAGACCGCGCTTCGCATGGCGCTGGCGCACCCGTTCTACCTGCTCATCTATACGGTGTTCATCTCGCTCATGGGCGTATTCATCGCGGCATCGGTGAGCTGGAACTCGTCGCAGCTCACCGAGTACAAGCCCTACGATGCCAACGTGATCGTGGTCGACCGCGACAACAGCGACCTTTCGCGTGCGCTTACCAAGCACCTGGGCTCGCGCTTTGATCTGGTCACGGGTATCGGCGAGGACACCTACGACCTTGCGGACGCGCTCTCCAAGAGCAACAGCGCCAAGGGCAGCGCCGACTGCGTGTTCTTTATCCCGGAGGGGTTTGAGGACGACCTCGTTGCAGCCGCCCGAGCGGGGGAGTCCCTGCCCAAGCTCGATGTGACCTACGGTGCCGGCACCATGGCGGCGGCGCTTTCGTCTGCCGAGGCCTCGCGCTGGATCTCGCTCGCGGGCGCTGCGGCCGCACTTGATCCTGCTGCCTCCGACGGTGACGTCGCCAAGGCCGCCGAGCATGCCGCCGCCAAGCGCGCGGAGGTCGAGATCGAGCAGGTCAAGGTCGACTCGACAGCCGCCGCCACGCTTGAGTCGTACTTCAACTTTGGCACGTACGCGATTATCTCGTCGGTCATCGTATCGGTGGGGCTGGTGTTCTCGGGCATGAACGAACCCGAGCGCGTGCGCCGCATGGAGGCCAGTCCGGTCTCCGAGCGTCAGCGCTCGCTTGCCGTGTTTGCGGCCGCCGCCGTGCTCGCCGTCTGCATCTGGTTTGTGTCGAGCATGATGGGCGTCGTGGGCTTTGCCGGCGCGGTCGCCGAGGTCGGCGCGAGTCGTGTGTGCCTAGCGCTGGCGGCAACGTTTGCCCTGGCGTGCACGCCGCTGGCCGTTGGCTTTGCGTTGTCGGGCTTGGGCGCGCGCGAGGAGCTGCTCAACGGTGTGGGTAACCTGCTCGGCATGCTCATGACGTTTTTGGGCGGCGCCTGGATGCCGCTGTCGCTGATGGGCCCGGCCGTGCAGACGGTGGCGCACTTTGTACCGACGTTTTGGGTGAACGACGCAATCGGCAAGGCGCTCTCGTCGGACCTGACGTCCACCGTGCTGGGCGACATCGTCTGCGATCTGGGCGTCACGGTGCTCTTTGCCATGGCCATCGCCGCCGTAGGCCTAGCCCTCACTCACGCCAAATCCCACGCCTAGCCACCTAGTCATTGGGTGCTCATTGGGGACAGACTTAAACGACCAAGGGTGGTCATTGGGGACAGACTTAAACGACTAGTCATCGGGGACAGTCTTTGCCGATTCGCCGGCTCGCCGGCAGGGTTGGCAAGGGCTGTCCCCAGCTGCCGGCAGGAAAGGAACGTCCCTAGCCGCCAGGTGGCGAGGCACTCATTTAAGTCCGTCCCCAATGAGTGGTTTCAGTCATTTAAGTCTGTCCCCAATGAGTAGTCACTCATTTAAGTCTGTCCCCAATGACTAGGCGCCGTACTTGACTTTGACCCCGCTTTAACGGGTACCATCCTCTATGTCTGTAACGCCATATAGACCGAGGGGATATATATGACCGCAACTTCACCCACAGCACCCGCTAAGGTGTACTTCACCAACTTGCGTACGCATGCTCGCGAGAGCCAGCTCGACAAGCTCAAGCGCCTCATCCGTCACGCCGGTATCGAGCAGATCGACTTTGAGAACAAGTTCGTCGCTATCAAGATTCACTTTGGCGAGCTGGGCAACCTGAGCTTTTTGCGCCCCAACTACGCCCGCGCCGTCGCGGATGTCGTGAAGGAACTGGGCGGCAAGCCCTTCCTCACCGACTGCAACACGCTCTATGTCGGTAGCCGCAAAAACGCGCTCGAGCACATCGATACCGCCTATCAGAACGGCTTTACCCCGTATGCCACGGGCTGCCAGGTCATCATCGCCGACGGCCTCAAGGGCACCGACGAGGCGCTCGTCCCGGTCGAGGGCGGAGAGTACGTGCGCGAGGCCAAGATCGGCCAGGCGCTCATGGATGCCGATATCGTGATTAGCCTCACCCACTTTAAGGGCCATGAGCAGGCCGGTTTTGGCGGTGCCATGAAGAACCTGGGCATGGGAGGCGGCAGCCGTGCCGGCAAGATGGAGCAGCATGCCGCCGGCAAGCCGAACGTCGCGACCGAGCACTGCATTGGCTGCCGTGCCTGTGAAAAGATCTGCGCGCACAACGCTATCTCGTTCGATGACACCCGCGAGCGCGAGCTTGCCAGCGGCGCTACTCGCACGGTGCACGTGGCCGCCATCGACCACGATCGCTGCGTGGGCTGCGGACGCTGCATCGGCGTGTGCAACCAGGACGCCATCAAGCCCGTCTATGACGCCGCGGCCGACGTGCTCAACTGCAAGATCGCCGAGTACACCAAGGCCGTCGTCGACGGCCGCCCGAGCTTCCACATCTCGCTTGCCATGGATATCAGCCCCAACTGTGATTGCCATCCCGAAAACGATACGCCTATCGTCAACGATATCGGCATGTTCGCGAGCTTCGACCCGGTCGCCATCGACCAGGCCTGTGCCGATGCCGTCATGGCGTCCGAGCCGCTGCCCAACACCGAGCTCACCGATAGCGCGGCCAAGATGGAGCATAACCACGAGCATCTGGAGGGCGAGCAGGCGCGTGACCCCTTCTGCATCACGCATCCCGACACCGACTGGCGCGCGTGCATCGCGCACGCCGAGAAGATCGGCCTGGGCACGAGCAAATACGAGCTCGTCGAGGTCAAATAGCGCCTAGCTATTGGACAATACAAGCGTCTTTGTGGCGTAATTCGGGCAAAAGCCGCCCGCGAGCACAGCGCTCGCGGGCGGCTTTCCGGAAGTATGCGGCAAATTTCGAGACCGCCGAGCACACGACATTTTTTGGCAACAAAACCCCTGATAAATTGTTGGTAAAACTGCGGTCTGGTCGGCAGTTCCAGATTTTGCCGCATAATTCCGAAGGCGGGAGCCAAAACGGTCCTCCAGCGCTGTAATCAACCATGATTGTTCGCCGTTGATGCGTCAACAAGCAAAGAATGGGTAAACAAGGGGTCACGTATGGTGCAAATTTCGCACGTACCCAGACGCTTTGATATAGTGTTGAGAACTCTTTACGTTGGAGGATGTAACCGGCATGTCCGATTCGAGCGACAGTTCTAAGCCGCGACCCAAGACCGCGGCCGTTCCACACTACACGGTGGGTGAGGAGATCATGAACTCCGTCACCCATGGTGTCGGTTGCCTGCTGGGCATCGCGGGCCTGGTGCTCCTGATCGTATTTGCCGCTCTTCGCGGCGGAGGCCCGGCTCACATGGCCGCGGCGATTGTCTATGGCGTCAGCATTATCCTCGAATACCTAGCCTCTACGCTCTACCACGCGATTCAGCCCGCACGCGCCAAGCGCGTGTTTCGCATCATCGACCACAGCTGCATCTACCTGCTCATAGCCGGCAGCTATACGCCGTTTTGCCTCATCACGCTCGCAAACGATGGCGGCCCTATGCTGTTCTTTGCCGTATGGGCCATCGCCATTATCGGCATCGCCCTCGAGTGCTTTATGCGCGAGCGTCAACCGCACTGGGTAAGCGGC
The DNA here is from genome assembly GCF_052121795.1 of Collinsella sp. LCP19S3_B7. Taxonomy (NCBI): domain Bacteria; kingdom Bacillati; phylum Actinomycetota; class Coriobacteriia; order Coriobacteriales; family Coriobacteriaceae; genus Collinsella; species Collinsella sp. LCP19S3_B7. The sequence goes on along the minus strand of NZ_JBQKDO010000002.1, from coordinate 64,825 downwards.
CTGGTCTACCTGCTGATGGGCTGGCTCGTCGTCTTTAAGCTGCCCGAGCTCGTGTCGCTGCTCAACCCCGTGGCACTTGCCCTGCTCGCTGTCGGCGGCATGTGCTACACCGTGGGCGTGCCGTTCTACATCGCTAAAAACGTGCGCTACCTGCACAGTGTGTTTCACTTGTGGGTGCTCGCCGGCAGTATCTTCCAGTTCATGGCGGTGATCCTCTTCGTAATCTAGCGATCACGTCTGTGCCTGCGGACCCATCCAAGCGGCCGCCGGACGCAACTGCCCTATCCGTTATCTACGCTTACTACCTAACGTCCCGAATCTTGGAGGTTCGAGAAACTCCCGATGGACATAACCATCTCCCTTATCACCACCCTCGTTTTGACCCTCATCAACGGCTACTTCTCTATGTCCGAGATGGCGCTCACCACGGCAAAGCGCGCCGTGCTGGAGCACGAGGCCGAGGAAGGCGACAAACGCGCCGAGCGCGCCGTTAAGCTGGCTGCCGACTCCGACCAGCTGCTCGCCACCATCCAGGTCGCCATCACGCTCGTGGGCTTTGCCTCGTCCGCCGTCGCCTCGACGAGCTTGTCCGACCCGCTCGCCACGTGGCTCATGAGCTTTGGCATCGCGCCGCTCTCTGCCATCGCGCGCGGACTGGCGCCGGTCATCATCACCGTTGCGGTCGCCTTCGTGTCCATCGTGATTGGCGAGCTTGTGCCCAAGCGCATTGGTCTGGCCAATGCCGAAGGCGTGTCCAAGCAGGTGGTGGGGCCGCTGTCGTTTTTCCAAAAGATCGCCCGTCCGCTCGTGTGGCTGACTGGCGCTTGCTCCGATGGCCTGGCCCGCATCCTGCGCATCAAGAGCGCCGATGATCGCCAAAACGTCTCGGAGGAAGAGATTAAGTACATGGTCTCGGAGCAGGACGACCTGCTCGACGAGGAAAAGCGTATGATCCACGAGATCTTCGACCTGGGCGATACCGTTGCCCGCGAGGTCATGGTGCCGCGCGTGGACACCACCATGTGCGAGGACGACGAGACGGTCGCCGACGTGCTGTCCACTATGCGCCAGACCGGCTTTAGCCGCATCCCCGTCTATCACGAAGATCCCGACAACGTGGCGGGCATCGCGCACATCAAGGACCTGATTCAGCCCTCGCTCGACGGTGAGGGCGACCAGCCCATCGCCGGTTATTTGCGCGACGCCACCTTTGTGCCCGACACCAAGGACATCCTGCCGCTGCTGTCCGAGATGCAGACTTCGCACGACCAGATCGTGGTGGTCGTGGACGAGTACGGCGGCACGGCTGGCATCATTACCATCGAGGACATCGTCGAGGAGATCGTGGGCGAGATCGAGGATGAGTTCGACCCCGACAACAAGTACCTCACGCGTCTTTCGCGCCGTGAGTGGCTCGTCGATGGGCGTTTTTCGTGCGATGATGCGATTGAGCTTGGTTGGCCGCTCGAGGAAAGCGATGATTATGAGACCATCGCCGGCTGGATTTTGGAACTTTGCGACTCGGTGCCCGACATCGGAGAGGTGTTTGAGGTTGCAGGGTACAAGTTCAAGGTGCAGTCGATGCGTGGCCAGCGCATCTCGCTTATTCGCGTGATCGCTCCGGCCGAAACCGATAAGAAGGATTCCGAGTCCTCGGCAGATAAGCCGGCGACGCCGGGCGCGGGCTCTGCGGGTCCGCACGACGGCGACGAGTAGGGCAAGGAAGAGTAGGGGAGAGTTATGGCAGGCCTGTTCAACATCCTTAAGGTCACCGTCAGCGAGGACAAGATCTGCGCGCATGTGCTGGTGAACCCCGGCATGCCGCTCATGACCTCGGAGGACATCGAGGCCACGGCGCGCGTGTACTACCTGGTGCCCGCGATTGCCAAGCACCTGTGCCTAGGCGATTCCGGTCGTGAATTCCAGGACTGCATGGGCCAGACCGAGCTTTGCCATCTGCTTGAGCACGTGACAGTGGAGCTCATGAACGAGACCGGTCTCGCCGGCAGCATTTCGTGCGGCCGTACCCGCGTAAGCGAGCACGATGAGCGTGTCTTTGAGGTTGAGCTTTCATGCCCCGATGACGCGCTGGCCATCGGCGCGCTGTCTTCGGCGACCTTTATGATGGACTGGGCTTATCTGCACGCCGACCAGCCTGCCCCTGACGTGGAGGGCACGGTCGCGGGCCTGCGCAACCTGGTGCTGGGTATGCGCGCCGAGGCCGAGGGCAAGGATCCGCACGAGGCCATCGCCGCCGCAAACGCCGAGGACGGGGCCGAAGGCGAGGCTCCTGCCGATTCCGAACCCGGCGTCGAGGCAGCTGCTGAGGAAGCTGTTGAGTCCGAGCCCGTGGAGCCCCAGGGTGTCCCGAGCTTTGACGATGAGCTGCAGGAGGCAATCGATACCGAGGGCGCGACCGCCGAGAGCCACGAGGCCCCCGCTGCCGTCTACGGTGGCGCGGCGACGGTTCCGGCAGGTCCCGCACAGGAAGGTGCGCTTCCGCTCGTTGATGGCGCCGGCGAGGACCCGGCGGCCACGGTGGCCATGCCTGCCATGCCGCAGGAGTAGGCTCACTCGCTTATCACCATCATGTACCTGCGCTTTTACCGTACGCAGATGAGCGCGACGGCAGGTGTTGCGCTGCGGGTATAATGGACAGCATTCAAACGGTGGGCATTGAGGTGCCCGCAGGAGAGGAATGATCATGGGAAAGACTTTCAGCTTTGTCTCCGGTGCGCTCTTTGGCGCTGCCGCCGGCGCTATCATCGGCGTTGCTCTGGCCCCGCGCTCGGGTGCCGAGACCCGTGCCATGGCCGCCGATATCGCCAACGATGCCTGGGACAACATGCGCGACACCTACGAGCACGGTGCCGAGGAGGCTCGTGCCGCGGTCAACGACTTTGGTCCGATGGTCGACGCCAAGACCGATGACCTGCGCGCCAAGGTCGACCTGGCTCGCGAGCGCATGGACCAGCTTCGCGAGCAGCTCAACGACGCCATCTCGGGCGGCAACGTGACGCCCGCTGCCGACGTCGTGGTCGAGAACGTCACTGAGGCCGACACCGAGGCCACGGAGCCCTCGACCGAGGCATAATGCGCGCAGGGGATTTTGTCGGCGTCAAGGTTTATCGTAAGCCTGCCGAAGACAAGCGCACCAAAAAGGACGGCACGCCGCGCAGCCCCAAAAAGCTCGGCAAGATTCACTTTCCGGTCTTTACCCCGGGCGGTACGCGCGTGGTGGGCTTTATGGTTCGCCAGTCCGATATCGCGGGCATGATCGAGCGCCCCGATCGATTTGTGGCGCTCGATGCCATCGGCGTCTATGAGGGTGCTGTCGCGGTCGACGACGTCAAGGGCACCTACGATGCCGCCGCGGCCAAGCGCCTCGATATCAACCTGGACGATTGCATCATCTGGGTTGGCATGGACGTGCGCACGGAATCGGGCGACGTCGTGGGCTACTGCTCGGACGTTGAGTTCAAGCCGCGTTCGGGTATCGTGCAGACGTTCTACGTGACCTCCGGCACTGCCTCGAGTGTGCTGGTGGGCGACACACAGATGCCGCCGACGATGCTGCGCGGCTACGAGAACGGCGCGATGATTGTCTCGGACGAGGTCAAGTCGCTCGGGTATTCGGGTGGCGCGGCCGCCAAGGCTGCCGAGGCCAGTGTCGTGGTGGGCGATAAGGTCAAGAAGGGCGCCAAGGTGCTCGATGACAAGGGATCGGCCGCTGTGGACAAGGGCAGTCGCGCACTGGGCAAGCAGCTCGGCAAGACGCGCGGTATGTTCAAGGCCTTTAAGGACGAATATCAAAAGGCGAGCGGGGGCTCGTCAAAAGCTAGCAAATAGCGACGTACCAAATGATGGGAGGCGAGCCGGAGACATGTTGCTCCGGCTCGCTGTGTTTATGGGGGAGGGCACATGCGCCAAAACGGATCTAACTTAAACGGGCGCTCGGGTGCGCGTCCGACGGCGCGACGCGACCTGGGGCAGCTGCCCAGCGGTCAGCGTCGACGTCGCCGTAAACCCGGCGCGATGTACCTCAACCATAGCCGTGGGTTTAGCGATCGCAGCGCGCGCATCGGCAACGGGCGCTCACCGCGCCGACCGTCCCGCCTGCCCTATGCGCTCATCGCTGTCGGCTGTGCGCTCGTGCTGTTTATCGCTGCCGTCGTGGGCTATGTCAATCGCAGCGTGGACATTGTGCTCAATGGGGAGCAGGCTTCGGTGCGCGTGGGCTCCACGTTGCAGAACCTTATCGATGACCAAGGCCTGACCGACACCTACGATGCCGGCGACTTGTTGGCTGTCGACGATAGCGTGCTTACCCGCCGTGGCGGCGAAAAGCTGTCGGTGAAGGTGGACGGCAAACGGGTGAAGCAGGGCAAGTGGAATAGCCGCGAGCTAACGGGCGGCGAGAAAGTGACGGTCAAAGACGGCCGCGACACGTACGAGAAGCACGAGGTCCAGGTCACGACCATTGAGCCCAAGTTGAAGGTCGAGGGCACGGGCGCTATCGAATACGTTAAAACCTGGGGCGTTCGGGGCCGCTCCGAGGTATGGGTCGGCGAGCAGTCGGGCAAGACGCAGGACCGCGGCGAGGTCGTGCCCGCCACCGACTGTGTAGTCGAGTGCGCGAGCGTAGCGCCCAAGGGCAACGAAAAGTACGTGGCCCTGACATTTGACGAGGGTCCGAGCGGCGCGACCAAGCAGGTCTTGCAGGTGCTCAAGGAAAAGGGCGTCACGGCGACGTTCTTCCTTTTGGGCGATGCTGCGGAAGCCTCGCCCGCTACTGCCAAAGCGATTGTCGATGCCGGATGCGAGATCGGCTCCAACAGCTACAGCGATGATTCGCTCAAGGGCAAGGATCGCGAGGCGGTGCGCAAGCAGATCACGAAGGGCACCGAGGCGATTAAGTCGGCGACCGGCGTCGAGACGATGTTGCTGCGTGCTCCCTACGCCGCGTTTGACGAGCAAAACTGGATCGATGCGATGGATCTGGTGTCTGCCGTGGTCTCGTGGAATATCGATTCGGGCGACTGGCTGCTCAACGGCGCCGACGAACAGGTTTCGACAGTGCTCGAATCGGTGACTCCGGGCAACATTGTTTTGTTCACCGATAGCGACGAGTGCTCCGAACAGACGCTCGAAGCGCTGCCGCAGATCATCGATGGCCTTGTCGCCAAGGGCTACAAGATCGTGACGCTGAGCGATTTGGTTAAGACGGATACGTCGCTGAGCAAAAAACTCACCTCGCTAACGAAGACTTCCATGCCCAAGAACGCCGTGTTTCCCCAGCTCGCCGAAGATAACGACACCACAGACTAGTCACGGGGGACGTTTTTAAACGACTATGTCACGGATGCGTCAGCGTTTGGTATGCCTGCGATGTTTGGAGCATAAATTTGGCGTCACGGCGCGATGCTGATGCTATAGTTACTGCGGATAACAAGGGTCAAGAGAAAGGTTGCAGGTGAAATCCAAACCTCGACCATACAGTCGATGACCCCTTGCAGGTGCTTCTTGCGCATGCACGGGGTGTGAGCGCCGAGCGGTGTGCCGCCCGCGCATGCGTATACATATCTAAAAGTCCACGGATGGCGTGCCGGCATGGCCACGGTCCGAAGGAATAATGATGGGGAGCACCAGTGAATTATCTGAGTGAGATGCTCAAGCTGCCGGTCTTGGACGTCGATGGCGAAAAGCTCGGCGTTGTGAACGATTTTGGCATTGCTACCGGCGAAGTTTTTCCGCACGTGACGTCGCTCGCGTTCCGCGGTCCCGGCAAGACGCCGTTTATGATCAGCTGGCGAAAATGGGTCGACCGTATCGACGAGACGGGCGTATACCTTAATACGTCGGCCACCGAAATCCGTTTTTCGTACCTGCAGCCGACCGAACTCCTGCTCGCGCGCGACGTGCTCAATAAACAAATCGTCGACACGCAGGGCATGAAGGTCGTGCGCGTAAACGACATCAAGTTTTCCATGTCGGGCGAAAATCAGCTGCGCCTGCTGGGTGCCGAAGTCGGTGCCCGCGGTCTGCTGCGCGCAATCAGCCCCGCTCTTGAACATGTCGTCGAGGGCTTTATGAAGCACCTGGGCAAACCACTCGGCGAGGACATCATCGCCTGGTCCTACATGGACCTGCTCGATCGCTCGACTAAGAACATCCAGCTGTCGGTGTCGCATAAGACGCTCGGCGAGCTGCATCCTGCCGACATTGCCGACATTATCGAGCAGCTCGATCCTCGCCTGCGCGCGCAGGTGTTCGCGCAGCTCGACACCGCCCAGGCCGCCGAGGCCATCTCGGAGTTCGATGACGACGAGCTCATGACCGAGATGCTCGAGGGCCTGTCCGACACGGATGCGTCGTCGATGCTGGCCATGATGGACCCGGACGACGCCGCCGACCTGATCGACGAGCTCGATTACGAGAAGGCCGAGAAGCTCCTGCGCCTGATGGGCGTTCAGGAGGAGAAGGCGATTCGTAACCTGCTGGGCTATGAGGAAAACACTGCCGGCCGCATTATGACCTCGGAGTTTGTCTCCCTGCCTGCCACGGCGACGGTCGGTGACGCCATCGAGGCGATCCGCAAGCTCGACGAGGATTTCGAAAGCGTCTACTACGTCTATACCGAGGATCCGAGCGGTATGCTGACCGGCGTGCTCTCGCTGCGCACGTTGATCGTGGCCGACCGCGACGCCACGCTGGGCCAGCTGGCCTACCGCGACCTGGTTTATGTGTCGCCCGACGAGGACCAGGAAGACGTAACGGACGAGATGACCAAGTACGACCTGGTCGCCATCCCCGTTTGCGATGAGAACCGCCACATCTTGGGCATTGTGACCTTCGACGACGCCATGGACGTTATCGCCGAGGAGCACCAGGAGGACCTGCAGATCGCAGGCGTCGGCTCGGGCGATAGCGCGTCCGACGACTCGACGAATGTGCTCAGCTGGTTTGTGCATCGCCAGTACTGGGTTGTCGTGTGGGGCATTTCCTCGTGCATCATGGCGGCAGTGCTGGGGACGGCGCTGGGCTCCGCGCATCTGGTGGTGTTCCCCATGTGCGCCATGCCGCTCGTGCTGCTGGCTGCCTCGCGTATGGTGTCGTTCGTCAAGAACTACTTCCTGGAGTACGACGGCCATGACGATGAACCCAAGCCGTATCTGGGATTCTTCTTCCAGAGCACGGGCATGGGCCTGATCCTGTCGCTCGTGACCTACCTGTGCGCTCAGCTGGTGCGCACCACGGCGTTCCCCGACGCGCCCATGCTTGAGGAGCAGCTCTTTACCGGCTGCTTTAACATCGCGGCCATCGTCTGTCTGATTGGCAACATGAGCGCTGTGATTTACCTGATGGTGCTGTTCTGGCGCGACGAGCACGACCTCAATACGTCGGGTACCGCCATGAACGTCATTGCCGTCATGATCTCGTGCGTGGTGTACTGTGCCGCTGCGGTGCTGCACACCATGTCGGTCATGGGTTAGGTGGTCGCGTGCAAAATAGCAAGCAAAAGCAGGGCACCAAGCAAAAGCAGGGCACCAAGCAAAAGCTGACCATCGCGGCCATCTTTGGTGCCATGGGCCCTGGCCTTCTGGCGGCGCTTTCGGGCAATGACGCCGGCGGCATCGCCACGTATTCCAGCGCCGGTGCCAGCTATGGTTACAAGATGCTCTGGATGCTTCCCGTCATGACCGTGCTGCTCATCGTGACGCAGGAGACCGCGGCGCGTTGCGGCTGCGTGACGGGCAAGGGCCTGGCCTCGCTCATTCGCGAGCGCTTTGGCGTGCGCAAGAGCGTGCTGGCTATGGCGGCGCTGCTGATTGCCAACACAGCCGTGACCATTTCGGAGTTTGCGGGTATCGCGAGCGGCCTTGCCCTCTTTGGCGTGCCGGCGAGCATCTCGGTGCCGCTTGTGGCGCTGATGGTTTGGATGCTTACCATGTCGGGTAGCTTCCAGCGCATCGAGAAGATTCTGTTGCTGGTGAGCTGTGTGTTTGTGACCTACATTGTCGCTGCAATTATGGCTGGTCCCAGTTGGGGCGAGGTGGCGGTCGATCTGGTTGTACCCAACATTCAAAATGACCCCAGCTACGTGTCGCTTGTGGTCGCGACGATCGGTACCACCATCGCGCCCTGGATGATTTTCCTTGCACAGAACAACGTGGTCGATAAGAATGCGGGCGAGGACGATATCGTGTTGCAGCGCATCGATACCGTGAGCGGCTCGATTGCCGCCGATGTCATTGCCGGTTTTATTATCATCACGACCGGTACGGTATTGTTCCCCGCGGGCATTCAGATTAGCGACGCTGCAGACGCTGCCCGCGCGCTGGAGCCCATTGCGGGCCAGTGGTCCACGGTGCTGTTTGCCTCGGGCCTGGTCGCGGCGAGCTTCTTGGCCGCCTGTGTGCTGCCGGGCGTTACGTCCAGCGCTATCTGCGAGGCGTTTGGCTGGGAACGCGGTGCCGATCGCAGCTGGGACGAGGCCCCGGTCTATCGCGGCATCATTACGGCAATCATTGGCATTTCTGCCGTGCTGGTGCTCATGCCCGGCGTCGACCTGTTCCAGATTATGATGACCTCGCAGGTCATCAACGGCGTGTTGCTGCCCGTGGTTCTGGTGTTCCAGGTGGTTATTGCCGCCGATCGACACATTATGGGCGCCAACCGCAACGGCCGTGTGTGGAATGTGCTCACTTGGGCGACTATCGGCGTTATTACGGTGCTGACGGTCGTCATGTTTGTTCTGCAAGCGATGGGCTACAGCGCGTAGCACCTCTCTTGGACTCTAAGCAGGCCGCCGCCATGGGCTGCGGCCTGTTTTTGTCTGCTATAGGGTGCTAGTTATATACCGATGTGCAGCTATAAAGCCGCCTCTGGGGTGAATTAACAGCCCAGAGGCGGCTTTGTAAGTCGCGGAAGTGGTCCCAAGTGCCGGATTGTAAGCAGATTTGGCTGTGCGTTACTTGTCGGTGCCTAGCTTGTGCGGTTTGTAGGCGAGGGCGTTGACGAGTGCCTCGGCAGCGGATTTGACAGCCGCCGGCTGCGGATCGTTAACGTGGTCCTCGGGGTGCACGGGTAGGTCCTTCTTGACGGCATCGTGGATGAGCTTAAGGTACTCGGTCACGCCGGTAGTCGACAGGTGCGTGCCGTCGCCATCGAACAGGTCGTTGCGATTTGTGCTGTATCCGTACCAGTCGATAACACGCACGTTTTTATAGCGCTTGGCGGCGTTGGCAATGGCTTGGTTAGTGGACCCCACCCATGGCTGCGGGCTGCGCGTGTTCACAAATACCACGATACGTTTGCTGCCGGCGTCGGCCATGATCGCATCAATCTGATCATCGGTTACCAGGCCGTTGGTGCCTAGCGCAAAGACCACAATCCTGCCTGCAAGATTTTGCTGGATATAGCCCTCAAATGTTTCGCGGCCGACGTCGAACTGGCGGCCCTTTTCGGCATCGATGTGGCTGTGCGGGAACACGCCGTCAAAGGCATCGACGGCGCGCAGGGACACGGAGTCGCCAATCATTAGCAGGTCGTAGGCTCCGTCGGGGAAGCCGTCGTCATCTTTGTCGGTGTCATCGGCCGCCTGCTGATCCTGAGGCTTTGCATTTTTGGCTTCATTGTTTAGGATTTCGGCGCCCTCGCCGCTCAGCGCGGATGTGTCGGGCACAAAGACCAGGCCGCCCAGCGCCACAACAATCACGACGGCGCAAACGGCGCAGGTGGGGACATGTGCGCGCACCCAGCCGGCGGGCGTGGTGGTGCCGTCGCGGAGCTCGGAAACAGTGCGCCCAAAAGCGCCCTTCCTAAACGGCGTTTCGATAAAGCGATAGGAGCACTCGGCCACGGCGACCACCAACAACACCTGCAAAATGTATTGCCACCAGGGCGTATCGTTGATGTTGGCGACCGGGTTCATAAGCAGCAGCAGCGGATAGTGCCACAGGTAGATGCTGTAGGAGCGCTTGCCGATCCATACGAGCGGCTCGGTGGCCAAGGCCCGTGCGACCATGCCCTGGGGCTGCACGCAGGCCGCGATGACCATGAGCGTGAGGATGGAGCATAACAGCGTGCCGCCGCGATACTGGAACGCGGTGTAGCCGTTGGTGAGCGCGACCATGGCGGCGAGTCCGACCAGACCCACGACGCCCATCAAATCGATGGATGCGGGGGAGGACCAAAAGCGTGCGAGCTCACTTGGCTTTGTCGTGGCGGCCTCGGCGGTGTTGCTCTTTGACTTGTCGTGCTTGCCGGCGCCGGCCAGTCGGTCGAGTCCCAGATGGCGGACAAGGCGCGCAGGCGCCAGGTCGCGGTCGGGGATAAAGGCCATCCAGGCGCCCAGCAGCAACGAGAACACGCGGGTGTCGGTGCCGTAGTACACGCGGCTGGGGTCGGTGGCGGGGTTATAGAGCACCATCATGGCGACGGCGGAGACGGCGGCGAGGCCCAGGACCACGCGGCGCGTGTTGGGCTTGCTCATGTGCACCGACACCATGGCGAGCAGCAGCGGCGGCCAAATAAGATAGAACTGTTCCTCGATGGCAAGCGACCAAAAGTGCGTGAGCGGCGAGGGGTCGCCCAGGGCGTTAAAGTACGAAACGTCCTGCATAATCTGCCACCAGTTATTAAAGAACAGCAGCGACGGCAGGATGTCGGGGCGCATCTTGGTGAGCATCACATGGTTAAAGACAGTGCACAGTGCGCAGGTCACCACCACGACGGTTACCACGGCGGGGAACAGGCGACGGATGCGGCGGATCCAGAAGCTCTTGAGATCGATACGACCGGTCTTTGCTATTTCGTTGATGAGCAGGCGCGTGATCAAGTATCCCGAGAGCACAAAGAAGATCGTGACACCGAGCAGGCCGCCCTGTGCCCACGTGAGGTTGAGGTGATAGAGCACCACCGCGACAACGGCGAGCGTGCGAAGGCCGTCGAGGGCGGGGATGTAGCGAGATTTGGGACGCGTGGGCGCCTGTTCTTTTGCGGCGCTGTCGGTGCGGGCGCCCTTGTTGGCGGGCGAGCGATGGGAGCCTGCAGCGCGGCGCGGCTCGGTGGTTTGGCGGTTAGTGCGCGAACGTTCGTGCGGCGCTTGTTGATCGCTCGCATGGCGTGAGCTGCGCGAGCTCGATCGCGGGAATTGTTCCATAAAACATCATCCAATGACGAGAATAATCAGCACGCTTTCATTGTAGCCGCCTACTCCTGTGAATGCTTGCTGCTGGCGTAAGCTCAAGCGCGCGTCCACATCAAAGTGAACTAAAGTTATAGAGGTGCGAGAGCGCACGATTGACGGCCGATGGCGGGTGCAGAGCCCGCGGACGAGGAGGTTTCCATGGCAGATTGCGGCATCGTTGCGGTGTTCGGCAGCATGAACATGGACCTTTCGGTGGCGTGCGAGCGCATGCCGCGTGCGGGCGAGACCGTCGGCGGCAGCGGGTTTATCACCAACGCCGGCGGCAAAGGCGCCAACCAGGCCGTAGCAGCTGCGCGCATGGGCGCGCGCACGCGCATGATCGGCGCGGTCGGCCGCGACGCGTTTGGCTCGTCGCTCGTGGCGGGGCTCCAAGATGCTGGCGTGGACTGTGACTTTGTGGCGCGCCGCGACGACGTGGAGACGGGAACGGCGACCATCATTCGCTGTGAGGGCGATAACCGCATCGTGCTGTCGCCGGGCGCCAACCATGCACTTGCGGGCGAGGACGTTGCCCGCGCGCTGAGGCGTCTGGTGGCCGATGAGCTCGATAGTAACGCCAGCGAGATTGCCCCGGCTGCCGGAGGCGTCTTTATCGCCCAGGGCGAATGTGACCTTGCAGCGACGGCCGAGGCGTTTGTTTGCGCTCGCGAGCTGGGGTTCTATACGGTCTTTAATCCAGCGCCTGCCTGCGATTTGCCTGCGGAGGTCTGGCCTGCAGTCGACTTGGTCTGTCCCAACGAGACTGAGTGCCAGGTACTGACGGGCATCTTGCCTGCAGACGATGCGAGCTGCGTCGCGGCGCTCAATGCCTTGCTCGCCAAGGGTGCCGGCGCCGCGGTCATCACGCTGGGCGGCGCCGGCTCGGTTACGCTCGGCGACGACGGCGAGCTGCTGCGCATGCCGGCGCTTTCGAGCACGGTGGTCGATACGACGGCTGCGGGCGATACGTTTATCGGTGCGCTTGCCGCGGCTCGTCTGGAGGGCCTGCCGCTCTTTGAGTGCATGGCCGCGGGTGCACGCGCCTCGGCGGTGACGGTGTCGCGCTTGGGCGCGCAGCAGTCGATTCCCACGCGCGCCGAAGTTGAGCGCGTGTTTGGTTTAGACGATTTAGTACAAGACGGAGAAGCGGAGTAGAACAATGGCAATCAAGAAGCTGATCCTTGATCTGGATATGGGTGTGGACGATGCGATGGCGCTTGCCTATGCCATCGCGAGCCCCGAGGTTGAGCTCGTGGGCATTACCACGTGTTTTGGCAACGTGCGCGTCGACCAGTCGGCGCGCAACTGCCTGGCGGTGCTCGACTTGTTGGGCCGTCCCGAGGTGCCGGTGTACCTGGGTGCCGACCGTCCTCTGCAGGCGACTGAGCCCTATACGCCGCCGGCGTCCACCGTACTCATCCACGGCAAGAACGGCATCGGCGGCGCGAGCGTGCCCGCGTCGCCCTACGAGCCGGTGGGGGCGACGTCGGCCGATGGCAACGCTGCAGTCGATTATCTAATCGATGCCGCGCGCACTTATGGTCCCGATCTGGTCTACGTAGCGACCGGCCCGCTCTCCAACCTGGCGCTTGCCCTGGAGCGCGATGCGACGGCGGTGATGTCTATTGGCCGCGTGGTGGTGATGGGCGGCGCCCTGACCGTGCCCGGCAACGTGAGCGCGGGTGCCGAGGCCAACATGGCAAGCGATCCCGAAGCGGCCGATGCCGTGCTGCGCTCGGGCCGCAAGCTCACTATGGTGGGCCTGGATGTGACGCATCGCGTGGTGCTTACGCGTCGCGACATTGCCGGATGGACGGGCTCGGGCACCATGGCCGGCTGTGCGTTTGCGAGCATGGTCGAGCACTACATTGGCTCGTACGAGATGAACGCACCCTACCTGGGTGGTTGTGCGCTGCACGATCCGCTGGCCGTCGCCGTGGCGATCGACCCCACGCTCGTGGGTGCGCTCGGCTGCAATCTGCGTGTTGATCTGCTGGGCGAGTATCGCGGCCGCACCATTTGCGACGAGCATCGCCTGTCCGATCCGGACAAGAGCGCGCTTGTGGCGCTGACCGTGGATGCCCCGCGCTTCCTGTCCGAGTTCAAGACGCGCATGGCCCGTGTTCTTGGCTAGATGATTTCCGTGCCCCGCCCCATGTAGTCAATTTGGGACGGGGCTTTTTTAGCTACCGAGTAAATGTGCCCGTTGGGGGAATAGTCGTGCCACTTCGCTTGACAACAGGCTAAACTAGCTCATAAACATTTACTATTCTGTTTAGATTGAATTTGCGGTCGTTTAGTTGTCGAGTCATCAAGTTGCGATGCTCCGCCACGGCCGTTGCTAGGGGGAACAATGGCCAAAGCAAGTGTTCGCGAGATCAGCCGCATCACCGGTTTTTCGCCTGCGACCGTGTCCAACGCGCTCAACCGCAAGCGCAGCGTGAGTGAAGAGACCGCCAAGGTCATCCTGGAGTGCGCGCAATCGCTTGGCTATCAGCAGTCGACGCAGCTCGAGAGCATTCAGTTTGTGCTCGCGCGCAAGACGGGCGCCATTCTGGACGAGAGCACCTTCCATCCCGCGGTCATCGAGGGCGTGGAGCGCCAGGCGCGTCGTCACGGCATGAGCACGAGCTTTGTCTCGCTCGACTTTAGCGACTTGGACGCCGTGCGTCCGCAGGTCGAGGGCCTGATCGCCGATCCGTCCGCCGCTATCGTGCTGATGGGCACCGAGCTGGGCGAGGAAGACTACGCCCTGTTTGCCAACGCTGCCGCCCACCTGATCGTGCTCGATGGCTGGAGCGATCGTCAGTACTTCGATGCCGTGGTCATTGCCAACACCGACTCGGTGCTGCGCGCCGTGGATCACCTCATCGAGAAAGGTCACAGGCAGATCGGCTATCTGGCAGGCGACCTTCGCATCCGCAACTTTAAGGATCGCGAGCGCGGCTATCGCCAAGCGCTTGAGGACGCAGACCTTGAGGCCAACCCGACATGGCGCGTCACGCTGGGCACCACGCTCGAGGGCGCCTATCGCGACATGGGCGCATGGCTCGACAGTGTCTCGCGCGACGACCTGCCGACGGCTTTCTTTGCCGAAAACGACGTGCTCGCCGTAGGCGCCATGCGCGCGCTCAACGAGCACGGTATTCGCGTGCCCGAGGATGTCTCGATTATCGGCTTTGACGACCTATCTCTGGGTGCCTTCTCCAACCCGCCGCTCACCACGGTGCACGTTCCCAAGCACGAGGTGGGCGAGATCGCGGTGCGCCGCCTGGTGGGCAACATCCGCAATCCCAAGAGCTATACCTGCAAGACAGCCGTATCGACCTATTTTGTCGAGCGTCAGAGCGTGCGTGAGATCTAGGCAAAGGCAACGCCGGGCCGCAGGGCGGCAAAGCTCGCTAAGGCAGCAAAATAACGTCATCCAAAAGGGGCCCTTCGGGGCCCTCTTTTTGTTGCCCTTGTATGTTCAGTTTGTTTACATACCGTTTAGGCTGATTTCTCTACCGCCTACGGGTATTTCGCGTTAAACTTCTAAACACTGGAGTAAAAATTTAGTAAACAGAACAAAACGAAACATGCGTCTGTTTACTGAACATGTGATTAGGGGAGGACGTACATGGATAAGATCAAGCTCGGTTTTGTGCCCACGCGCCGCAGTATCTTTAGCGCGCCGGACGCAATTAAGTATCGCGGCCTGACGGCTGATCGCCTGCGCGAGATCGGCGTCGACATCGTGGATATCGACGACATCAATGACGAGGGCCTGCTGTTCGACGACAGCCACATTGAGCCTATCGTCAAGAAGTTCCGCGCCGAGGGCGTCGATGGCATTATGCTGTGCCACGCCAACTTTGGCACCGAGTACGTTTGCGCTCGCCTTGCCCGCGAGCTCGGCCTACCCGTGCTGCTGTGGGGCCCGCGCGACGAGCGCCCCGAGCCCGACGGCACCCGCCTGCGCGATAGCCAGTGCGGCCTGTTCGCCACCGGCAAGGTCCTGCGCCGCTTCCAGGTTCCCTTCACCTACATGACCAACTGCCGCCTGACCGATCCCGAGTTCGAGCGCGGCGTTTGGGACTTCTTGGCCGTGTGCAACGTGGTCAAGACCTTTAAGCACACCCGCATCCTGCAGATGGCCACCCGTCCATTCGACTTCTGGTCGACCATGTGCAACGAGGGCGAGCTGCTCGAGAAGTTCAACATCCAGCTTTCGCCCATTCCCATGACCGAACTTGTCCAGGCCGTGCGCGACGCCCAGGCCGACGAGCAGGCCATGGCTACCATGCTTGCCCACATCAATGACAGCTTTGAGATCTGCATCCCCGAGGATAAGGTTCCCGCGGTCGCCGGTCTTGCCATCGCCATGAAGCGCCTGGTCGAGAAGTACGGTTGCAACGCCGGCGCCATTCAGTGCTGGAACGCCCTCCAGGACGAGCTGGGCATTATGCCCTGCGCCGCCAACGCCATCCTCAACGAGATGGGCATTCCTATCGTATGCGAGACCGATATCCACGGTGCCATTACCGCGCTGATGGTCGAGGCCGCCGACCTGGGCCGTCACCGCAGCATGTTCGCCGACTGGACCGTGCGTCATCCCGATAACGAGAACGGCGAGCTGCTGCAGCACTGCGGCCCCTGGCCCTGCAGCTGCGCGGCCGTCAAGCCCAAGCTCACCTACCCGCTGGCTTTCGATCATCCCGGTGCGCTGACGGCCGAGGCCAAGCACGGCGACCTCACCCTTGCCCGCTTTGACGGCGACAACGGCGAGTACTCGCTGCTGCTGGGCAACGCCCGCGGCATCGACGGCCCGGCCGGCATGGGCACCTACCTATGGGTCGAGGTCGACAACCTCAAGCGCCTCGAGGCCAAGATCGTCGAGGGTCCCTACATCCACCACTGCGTCGCTATTCATGCCAACGTGGTGCCGGTGCTCTACGAGGCGTGCAAGTACCTCGGCATTGCCCCCGACCTGTACGACCCCATCGAAGAAGACGTTAAAGCCTACCTGCGAGGAGAGTAGAAATGGCAACTATCGAAGAGCTTGAGTCCCTGCGTTGGGACCTTCGCCGCGATTGCGTCGATATCATCATGGCTGGCGCCGGCGGCCACATCGGCGGTGACATGTCGGTGATCGACGCCCTCATGACCCTCTACGCCAACCACCTCAACATTTCGCCCGAGACCGTCGACGATCCCAACCGCGACCGCTTCGTGCTCTCCAAGGGCCACGCCATGGAGGCCTACTACGCGGTGCTCTGCCACGAGGGCTATCTTGACCTCGACGACGTCAAGGCCCGCTTCTCCAAGTTCGGCAGCCCCTACATCGGCCACCCCAACAACAAGCTCAAGGGCATCGAGATGAACTCGGGCTCGCTGGGTCACGGTCTGCCCGTGGCCGTGGGCATGGCGCTCGCCGGCAAGATGGACGGCCGCGACTACCGCGTCTACACCATCATGGGCGACGGGGAACTTGCCGAGGGATCGGTCTGGGAGGGCGCCATGAGCGGCGGCAACTACCAGCTCGATAACCTGTGCGCACTCGTGGACCGCAACCGCCTGCAGATCAGCGGCAGCACCGAGGATGTTATGAAGCAGGACTCGCAGGAGGAGCGCTGGGCCGCCTTCGGTTGGAACGTGCTCTCCATTCCGGGCAACGACGTCCGGGCCATCGACGCCGCGCTGACGCTTGCGGCCGAGACCTGCGGCAAGCCCACGGTCATCATCCTCAACACGGTGAAGGGCTATGGCTCGCCTGTTATGGAGGACAAGGCCGCCTGGCACCATCACCTGCCCAACGATGAGGAATATGCCCAGATCATCGCCGATTTCGCTGCCCATAAGGAGGCCGTCAATGGCTAACAAGATCGCCAATCGCAAGGTTATCTGCGACACGCTGCTCGAGGCCGCGAAGACCGATAAGGACATCGTCGTCCTATGCTCCGACTCCCGCGGCTCCGCATCGCTCACGCCGTTCTTTGATCAGTATCCCCAACAGTCCGTCGAGGTCGGCATTGCCGAGCAGGACCTGGTGAGCATCGCCGCCGGCATGGCTTCGTGCGGAAAGAAGGCCTGGGCCGCCTCGCCGGCGTCCTTTGTGACCACGCGCTCGTATGAGCAGTGCAAGGTCGACGTCTCGTACTCCAACACCAACGTCAAGCTCATCGGCATCTCTGGCGGCGTGTCCTATGGCGCCTTGGGCATGAGCCATCACTCCGCGCAGGATATCGCCGCCATGAGTGCGATTCCCAACATGCGCGTGTATCTGCCGAGCGACCGCTTCCAGACCGCCGAGCTCGTGCGGGCTCTGGTCGCCGACAACAAGCCGGCCTACATTCGCGTGGGCCGCAACCCGGTCGAGGACGTGTATACCGAGGACGAGTGCCCGTTCCAGATGGATCGCGCCACCTGGGTGCGTCGCGGCACCGATGTGACGCTCGTCGCCACCGGCGAGATGGTCCGCCATGCCGTGGACGCTGCCGACCTGCTGGCCGAGCAGGGCATCTCGGCAACGGTGCTCGACATGTATTGCGTCAAGCCGCTTGACGCCGAGGCCGTGATTGAGGCCGCCGGTGCCACGCGCGCCGTTGTGACCGTCGAGGAGCACAGTCCCTTCGGAGGCCTGGGCTCTATGGTCGCGCAGGTGGTGGGCGAGCATTGCCCGCGTCCGGTCAGGTGCCTGAGCCTGCCCGACGCGCCGGTCATCACCGGCACGAGCCCCGAGGTCTTTGCGCACTACGGCCTCACCGGCGAAGGCATTGCCAAGACGGTCGCCGAGTTCCTTCCCGCAGAGTAATTGGAATGTGACAAAGGGACAGTCCCTTTGTCACATTCATTTTGAAAGGGGTGGCCATGGGCCGCTACATCATCGGAATCGATCAATCCACGCAGGGCACGAAGGCGCTGCTGGTGGACGAGGGCGGCCATCTGATTCATCGTGCCGACCGCTCGCATCGCCAGATTGTCAATGATGCCGGCTGGGTGAGCCATGATCCGGTCGAGATCGCCGCCAACGTGTTGGCCGTGGCGCGTGCCGTGGTGGAGGAGACCGGGGTCAATCCGGCCGACATTGCTGGTATTGGCATCTCCAACCAGCGCGAGACCACCGTTGCCTGGAACCGCACGACGGGCGAGCCGCTGTGCGACGCCGTGGTGTGGCAGTGTGCCCGCGCCCGCGAGCTGTGTGACGAGCTTGCGGCGCGCGAAGGCGTGGCAGAGCTGGTGCGTGACACAACGGGCCTGGTGCTCTCGCCCTACTATCCGGCGGGCAAGATGGCTTGGATTCTCGCGAACGTTCCGGCGGCTGCCGAGGCCGCGGCGTCGGGTGAGCTGTGTCTGGGCACCATCGATGCCTGGGTGGTCTGGACGCTCACGGGCGGCGCGGAGTTTCGCTGTGACTGGTCCAATGCCAGCCGCACGCAGCTCTTCGACCTGCGCCGTGGCTGCTGGAGCGAGCCGGTGTGCGAGGCCTTTGGCATCGATTCGGCCTGCCTGCCGCAGGTGACCGATTCCGACGGTCTGTTTGGCACAACGGACCTGGATGGCTTTTTGCCCGCACCCGTGCCGGTACACGGCGTGCTGGGCGACAGCCATGCGGCCCTGTTTGCGCAGGGTTGCGCCAGCCGCGGCATGGCCAAAGCGACCTATGGCACCGGTAGCTCGGTCATGATGAACGTCGGCAACGAGTTTGTCGCCAGCTCGCACGGGCTTTCGAGCTCGCTTGCGTGGCGTATGGATGGCGTGACCGAGTATGTACTCGAGGGCAACGTGAGCTACGCCGGCGCCGTCAAGACCTGGCTGCGCGACGACCTGGAGCTCATCAACAACCCCGAGGAGGTCACCGACCTGTGCTACGCCGCCAACCCGGCGAGCCATGTTTACTTTGTGCCGGCGTTTACCGGCCTGGGTGCGCCGCACTGGGCAAGTGATGCCGAGGGATGCGTTTTTGGTATGACACGCACCACGGGCCGCGCGGAGTTCGTAAAGGCTGCCGACGAGTCGATCGCCTATCAGATTTTTGACGTCATTGATGCGATGGTCGAGGATTCGGGCGCGGCGCTTGCCGAGCTTCGTGTTGACGGCGGCCCCACGCGCGACGCGTACCTGATGCAGTTTGAGAGCGATTTGGTCGGCTCGCCCATCCGCATTGCGAGCAACGACGAGATGAGCGGTCTGGGCGCGGCTTGGGCCTGCGGTATCGCGCTGGGCATGTATACGCGCGATGTCGTCGATGTCTACGGCGCCCGCGGCATCGTGGAACCGTCGATGCCCGCTGACGAACGCGCCAAAAAGATCGCCGGCTGGCGCCATGCCGTCGACGCGACCATCTCGTACACTGCCTAGCATGATTTTCCTGGGACGGGGATTAAAAACTCATTGATCCCCGTCCCGGGCAGCTCATTTGGGACGGGGCTTTTTTGACTGGTATGATTGGTGCGACCATTCGAACCAGCTAAAAGAGCGCCGTCCCAAATTGACTATCGAGAGGATCTGCCATGGAGCGCATCGCGAGCTTTTCCGTTGACCATCTGCTGCTTGAGCCCGGCGTGTATGTGAGCCGCATCGACCGCGATCCGGCGACCGGCGTCGCCGTCACCACCTTTGACCTGCGCCTGACCACGCCCAACAAGGAGCCGGTCATGAACACCGCCGAGTGCCATACCATCGAGCACCTGGGGGCGACGTTCCTCCGCAACCATGCCGAGTGGTCGAGCCGCATTGTCTACTTTGGCCCCATGGGCTGCCGCACGGGCTTTTACCTGGTTGTGTTTGGCGAGGTGACGAGCGAGGAGATCCTGCCGCTCGTGCGTGAGTTGTTTGAGTTTGTCGCCGACTTTGAGGGCGATGTCCCCGGAGCCGCTCCCGAGGAGTGCGGCAACTACCTGGACCAGAACCTTCCCATGGCAAACTGGCTCGCGCGCCGCTACCTCGACCGCGACCTGGCCGATATCGACGAGAAGCGCCTGCACTATCAGCAGGCGTAAGGGCTTGTCGCCCAAAACGCGCACATTGGGCGCCTTCGCTTATGCGGGGGCGCCTTTTTGTTGAGTGGTCTGGACGAGCGTTCAAAACCGCTCATGTTTGTTCTAGAATATTCGTATAGTCACATTTACGAACAGGAGTGAACATGCATATCTACTCTGTCAACGATCCCGAGTTCAAGTCCTATGGCAACGTTTGGGACGACGTCCCGTCCGGCCTGACCGCCCCACTCGTCGAGGCGCTCTCCGCTACGCCCATCCCCGAGGGCAGTAAGTACGTAGCGAGCGCGCCGGAGCTCGAGGGTGTCATGGATGCCGACAAGCTTGGCTTTCTCATGTTTGGCGGCCGCCCCTTCCAGCTCGGCTGGTGCAATGGCCACAACACGCGTCTCAACTGCCTGGAGTACCACCGTGCCAGCGAGTTCAACCTGGGTGCACGCGACTTTATCCTGCTCGTGGCGCATCGCTGGGAGATCGAGGGCGGCAAGCTCGATACCGCGTGCGTCAAGGCGTTTCGCGTGCCGGCGGGCAAGGTTGTCGAGGTTTTCAACACCACGCTCCACTACACGCCGTGCATGGTCGACGACGGTGGCTTCCAGGTGATGGTGGCGCTGCCCGCCGGCACCAACGGTCCGCGTCCCGAGGCTGCGGCCGATATGCCTGCTGCCGGCGACAGCTACTGCTACTGGAAGGCCGACAAGTGGGTTCTCTGCCATGCTGACAGCCCCAAGGCAGCCGAAGGCGGCTACGTAGGTCTCATCGGCAAAAACCTCGACATCGCCTGCGACTAGAATCTTCTGTCTCGATCTGTAACATCTAGCGGGTTAAATCGTCTCTGCCTGTTACAGATCGAGACATACCGCCCCCCCAGCCACCACAAAGGTGCCTGTCCCCATTGTGGTGGCTGTCTAGAGCTGGCTGCGCAGATAGTCAGCCATATATGGAACAGCGAAACGCACGTAACCGCGGCGTGCCTGTTCGATAACGCCGGCGTCGATGAGGCGTCGGCGATACTTTTGCGCATAGTCGGGTGTGACTGACATGCGCTCGGCCACATTGGAGATGCGCGACACGCCGTCTTTGTCATCAGTCATTGCGTCGAGAAACGCGACGTCTTGGTCCGATAGCGCGGCGAGCGTCGTTTCACAAACATCGTTTTCGAAATCGGCCTTTGACGCTTCGATAGCTCCGTCGACTTGCTCTGGCGTTACGTATTCTCCTGCCTGGCAGCGATTGGCGATGTTGTAGCCGATGAGCTGCAGCATATAGGGCGATCCTTGGGTTGCACGAGCGGCACGGAGGCGAAGATCGCCTGGAATATCAAGGTCGAGCTCTTCGAAAGCCCGCTGATAATAGGCATCGACATCTCCGACTGAAAGCGGTTCGAGCGTGACTTTGCGTGCGCGGTTGAGAAATGTCAGTACGCGGTCGTTGAGTGTCGCGGAGACTGCTCCCGGGAGGCCCGCCATGACGAGCGCGACGTTGAGTCCCTCGCCGACCAGCTCTTGATAGGCGGTGACGAGTTGTCTGATCTCGGGTGAATTTGCCTGGAGCTCGTCGATGAGGATGAGGATGCCGTGTCCCTGCTCGGTTAACTTGCGTGCCAACTGCGTGAGTTTGAACTGGAAACTCTTAGTTTCCTGTACGTCGCGCGTAAACTCGAGGCCGGCTGAGAAACCGAAGACGCTCAAACTGCCACCTGTAAGTTTGGGGAGACGATGCTTGTTGGCGTAAGGCTCGCCCGCTTCCTGGATTTTCTCAACAATGCGCTCGAGCATATCCTCGGAGGCTACGGTGGGCGTGGCGACAACAAAGCCGAGCTTGCGGGCGCGATCGGCAAGTTCCCACAACAGAACCGTTTTGCCGCTGCCTCGCTGGCCGAGCATGAGTATGGCTCGGTCTCGATTGCCCGGCTCCTGCTCAAGGCCGGAGATGAATGTCGAAATCACGCTCCCGCGTCCCACCAGATAGGACGGGCGATTTCCAAATGAGGGGGAGAAGATGGTTTCAGTCATAAGTCTCCTTTCCTTTTTTTCCTATTTTTTCCTTTTTTTCCTATTCAGTCAAATGGGTTGCTGAGCGAAGGCGGCTACGTAGGTCTCATCGGCAAAAACCTCGACATCGCCTGCGACTAGGATCTTCTGTCTCGATCTGTAACATCTAGCGGGCTAAATCGTCTCTACCTGTTACAGATTTAGACAAACTGCAAGGGACTGGCCGAACAATCTCAATCTGTAACACCTGGCCCGGTTTTGGCGGCCTACTTGTTACAGATCGAGACAAATCGCCCCAAACCGCCACAAAGGCGCCTGTCCCCTTTGTGGTGGATTGGGCAGGCGGGTATCAAAAAGTGTCAGGTGGGGTGGCTGCCGGGCGCCTGCACGCGAAAAGAAGTATCGGCCTGTGCCGTTGCCGTTGAGCGGTACCCCGTTTGCAGGGATACTGAGCCTATGAGAACAGCGTGCGAAAGGATTGATACATGGCTTTCCGTAATGACTTCCTGTGGGGCGGCGCAACGGCTGCCAACCAGTGCGAGGGTGCCTACGACGTGGACGGCCGCGGCCTGGCCAACGTGGACGTGGCTCCGCACGGCCCCGAGCGCTATGCGGTGGTCTCCGGCCAGCGTAAGATGCTCGACTTCGAGGACGGCTATTACTATCCCGCGCAGACCGGCATCGATTTCTATCACCACTACAAAGAGGACATCGCTCTCTTTGCCGAGATGGGCTTTAAGACCTTCCGTATGAGCCTGGCTTGGACCCGCATCTTCCCCAACGGCGACGAGACCGAGCCCAACGAGGCTGGCCTGGCCTTCTACGAGGACGTATTCCGCGAGTGTCAGGCGCACGGCATCGAGCCGCTCGTGACCATCACGCACTTCGATTGCCCAATTCACCTCATCAAGGAGTACGGCGGCTGGCGCAACCGCAAGCTCATCGACTTCTACAAGAACCTCGCGACCACGATCTTTACCCGCTACAAGGGGCTGGTGAAGTACTGGCTCACCTTCAACGAGATCAATATGATCTTGCACCTGCCGTTTATGGGTGCCGGTCTGGTCTTTGAGGAGGGCGAGAACAAGGAGGCCGTCGAGTACCTGGCCGCCCACAACGAGCTCGTCGCCAGCGCTTGGGCAACCAAGATCGCCCACGAGATCGACCCCGAGATCAAGATCGGCTGCATGCTCGCCGCGGGTAGCTACTACCCCTACAGCTGCCGTCCGGGCGACGTGCGCCAGGCGCAGCTCGATAACCAGGACAACTACTTCTTCGTCGACGTCCAGAGCCGCGGCTACTACCCGGCATATGCCGTCAAGAAGCTCGAGCGTCTAGGCATCGATGTGGGCATGACGGACGAGGACCGCGAGATCCTGGCCGCTAACACCGTCGACTTCATCAGCTTTAGCTATTACAGCACCCGCTGCTCTGCCGGTGCCGATAACCCCGATGTCGAGCGCACCCAGGGTAACGCCTTCGCCGGCGCCAAGAACCCCTACTTGCAGGAGAGCCAGTGGGGCTGGGCCATCGATCCGCTGGGCTTCCGCATCACCCTCAACGACCTGTACGACCGTTATCAGAAGCCGCTGTTTGTGGTCGAGAACGGTCTGGGCGCCAAGGATGTTGTCGAGGAGGATGGCTCCATCAACGACGACTACCGTATCGACTACCTGCGCCAGCATATCGCCGCGATGCGCGATGCGGTGACCGAGGACGGCGTTGACCTGCTGGGCTACACCACCTGGGGCCCGATCGACCTGGTGTCTGCCGGCACGGGTGAGATGTCCAAGCGCTACGGCTTTATCTATGTGGACCGCGACGACGCCGGCAACGGTACCCTCAAGCGTTCCAAAAAGAAGAGCTTCGACTGGTACAAGAAGGTTATTGCTTCTAATGGTGAGGACCTGTCCTAAGGAAGCTGAGACACTCAACTTCATAGCCTTCTAACCAAGGCGCCCGGCGAGTAGTTATTGCTCGCCGGGCGCCTTGCCGTCTGCGGATTTTGGGACATGCGGCCCGCTTTTTGGGCCCGCCTGTCGGTACACTAAAGGGACTATGAGTACCCGCGAGCGACATATCGGCCACGCGGCCGCCCGGACCGCTCCGGTTGCGGATCCCAGGGGCGGCAGGCTCTTCGCCATGCCGCGATTCCTTGTTGGCATAACGCATCAGGTGTACCGTCACCGCGTCTTTGCTATCGCCGGCGCCGTCACCGCGCTGTTCCTCATGCTTTTGGCGATCTTGCCGGTGCTGTTCGCCTTCGACCCCAAACTTTCTAACGCCGTGCCCGCCTATAGCGAGGTGTCCGAAGAGGTCGTGGACGCGCTCACCCATTCGAGCCCTCTCCCGCTGCTTGTCGCCGCAATTGTATTTTCGATTTGGGGCGTGTTGGTCTATCTGCGTTGTTTGGACTATGTGTTGCGCCGCCGCCTTGTTGCCATCGCCACCATCTGTGCCCTGTGGATGATCGAGGTCATTCTCAAGTACAAGTCGTTCACGCCGTTCTATGCCACCTTGCTGTGGTACCTGTACTACGTGCCCATGACGCTCATTCCGCTGCTCTACCAGCTCTGCGGCCTGCGCCTTGCGGGCCTGGAGCAACGCCGCCTGGGTCGCCGCTACCGTGCTGCGCTGTGGATTGTGGCCATCCTGCTTATCGGATTTGTGCTCACCAACGATTTTCACCAGCAGGTCTTCCGCTTTGACCGTACAAGCGACACCTGGAGCAACGATTACACGTACGGCCGGGGTTATTTCGCCTTCCTCGTGTGGACGGCCTTTAACTTCGTGGCCTTTTTTATCCTGGTTGGTCGGTCCTCGTCCTTTCGCATCCAACGTTTCTCGGGCATGGCGGCGCTCGTGCTGCTGGGCGGCGCATTCTTTGCCATCTCATATGCTCTGCGCGTGCCCTGGGCATGGAGGCTCAACTTTTCGCTCGTCTATTGCATCCTGTGCGTGGTGGCGATGGAAATCTGTCTCGATTGCGGTGTCATTCCGTCGTACCACGATATCGCCGGCATCTTCGACACCTTGCCGCTTGACCTCAAAGTTCTAACGCGCGACCTGCAGGAGGTCTATGCCACGCCGGTGTCAAAGCCAATGCCGGTAGGCGTGCGCGAGGAGTTGCGGAACCAGGAGCACGCCCGCGCCCATGCCTTTACCGTGGCGTCCGATCCCGATGTGATGTATCGTGCCTTTCCGCTGCTGGGGGGATCGGCCCTGCTTGCCCAAGACGTATCGGAGCTCAACGAGCTCAATCGCGAACTGGCACATCGTCGCATGGAGCTGCAACGCCAAAACGAGCTGCTTGCCGCCGACTACGACCTTAAGACACATTTGGCAGATCAAGAGGCCGAGACCTTGCTAGTCCAAGACGTGGACCAGGCGCTTGCCCGCGCGCTCGAAGAGATGTACGACTTGTTGAGCTCGCTGCCGCCGTTGACTGACGAGGAATCTTCGCGCGAGCGTTACCGCATGCTACAGCGCGCCAAGATGCTCGTTGCCTATTGCAAACGGAAGGGGTCGCTCACGTTGGCACGGCACGGGGAGAGCGGTTTTGACCGCGACCGCATTCAGCTCATTGCCAACGAGCTCGCAAGCGACCTGCGCACGATCGATGTCGATTGCGCCTCGATTATTGCCATACGGCGCCCGATGCACGCCAGTACGGTAAGCGCGCTGTACGACTGCGTGTATGACTTTGCGTTTTTTGCCTACACCACCGATCATCCGGCACTTATGTATCACTTGGGCGACCATGACCGATGCAGCGTCGAGCTGCGCGCCACACTTTTTTCCAACGATGATGAAGATCTTTCGCAGACGCCCGCTGCGCAAGAGCTCGAAAGCGCTTTGCAAGGGCGCAACGTGGCATACCGCCTTGAGGGCGAGTCCGGTCAGCTGCGCATGATCGTCTTGATGCCGAGGGCGGGTGAGTGACGATGCAGATTTCGCTCATCCTTCCCCAAATCGTTGCGCTCGATGTTGTCTTTGCCCTGGCTGCGTGTCTGCAGACGATCCACGTCCCGCTCATCGCATCGCGCCGCTCGTCCTATAACCGTAAGGTGATTTGCGCCTACGAGGCGAGTCTTGTGCTTCACCTGATGATTTCGGCGCTCATCTTGTTCACGTCGTCTGGCTCGTATCTGGTGGCGCCGCTTGACGTTTGCGCCAGGGCAATGGGCGGAGCGTTGTGGCTCAATGCCGCAATCTTTGCCTATGGCGTGGTACTCATGGTGCACTATCGTCGTCCCGTCATGCTGGTCGAGCTGTTGCTTGTTGTCGCCGTTACACCACCGGTGGTTTTTGCCATGGGCTCGGCGTGGACCGTTGTCCTTATCGCAGAGGGGGCGTTCTTCCTGTTCCGTTCCATCGCGGCGCTCTTGATGGACGTCCGTAACCGCCAAGAGGATATCACCATGTTCTCGACGATCGAGACCATCAACGTGATTCCCGTGGGCATCCTGTATCTAGACCCGAGGGGCCGTCCGCTGCTCATGAACCGCTGCATGCGCAAAAACCTCGTAGAGCTCCATATGCCCACCGACCTGGGCGACATGAGCAGCACATGGAACGACCTGCGCAAACTGAGCATGCAAATGCCCGAAAGCAGCGCTAATCGCGCCCATATCGACCTTGATCGCTTTGGTAGGGATCGCGCCGTGGTCGAGATCTCTCCTTCCGAGATTCGTCTGTTCGTGCGTGACGCCGTTACGGTCTCGAGCCGTCCGTTCGAGCGCGTCGTCGGCCTGGACGTGACGGAATACGCACACGCCTACGACCGTCTGGCGCAAGCCAACCACCTGCTTGAGCGTGCTAGCCAAGAGCTCCAGGCCCAGATCGAAGAAGCCAAAAAGGTTGCCGACAATGCGGCCTACCTACGTATGCGTGCCCGCGTTCACGATGTGATCGGCCAGCGCCTGTCCATTCTTCATCGCTATTTGGAGGAGGGACGTCTGGATGATGAGTCGCTCGAGCAGATTGACCCGTTGCTGCGCTCAATCGCCGCCGATTTGCGCAGTGGCGGTGCCAGCGAGCCTGCAGAGCAGCTGAGCGATATCGTTCACGCCTTTGGCTTGGTGAGTGTGCAGATCGATGTTGAGGGTGCGCTGCCTGAGGACGCACGTGTCGCCGCCGCATTTTTGCAGATTATCCGCGAGGCCTCGACCAATGCCACCAGGCATGCGCAGGCGCATCGGGTCCACGTGCGCCTGTGGCAGGAGGGGACGAATGCTGGCGCCGTCGCGCGCATGACGATTTCTAACGACGGGTCCCCGGCCCCCGTATCGTATCGCGAGGGAACGGGTATCCCAGGTATGAGGCATGTCGCGCAAGATTTGGGCGGCGGCCTGGAAGTCCACGCCGCCCAGCCCTTTACGCTTGCGGTGTCCATCCCGCTGAGCCCCAACGCCACGGTCCAAAGGAGAAGTTCATGATCCGCGTGTTAATTGTCGAAGATCAGGCCATTCTGCGCGAAAGCCTGGCGCGCTCCGTTGGCGACCAGCCCGATATGACCGTCGCCGCCGCGATCGCCGATGCCTCCGAGGCCTTGGGTGTCGCGCTCAAGGAGCACCCGGACATGATATTGATGGACGTGTGCACCGAACACGATTCAAACGGCATCGTGGCGGCGGCGCGCATCAAGGAGCAGCTGCCCGAGTGCCGCGTCATCATCATGACCGGCATGCCCGAGATCACCTTTGTCGATCAGGCTCGCGAGGCGGGCGTCGATAGCTTTGTGTACAAGAACGTTGGTATCGACGAGCTGTTCGCCGTGATGCGCTCCACGCTGGCGGGCTATTGCACGTTTCCCAAGCCGCCCGAGAGCATTTTTTCGGGCACGGCGGCACTCGACGATGTCGAGCTGTCGATTTTGCGCCTTGCCTGCGAGGGCAAAAGCCGCCGCGAGATCGCGGCCGAGCTGTTTATGAGTGAGGGTACCATCAAGCGTCGCATCTCGGAGATTCTGAGCAAGACCGGCTACGACAACATCATGCGCCTGGCCGTGCGCGCGGTAACGGAGGGCAGCATCGTTCCCAACATGGAGCGGCCGTAATCGACGCGCTCGCCGTGTTCCGGCGCCGTAAAGATAGGCCGCCCGCCGTTTTGCATCAGAAAACGACGGGCGGCCTGCTTGTGCGGCTGTGCTGTCGGCATAAAAACGACGGGGCCGCAGGATCAACTCCTGCGGCCCCGCCTGGCAAGTGCGCGGATGCGTCCGCCAATCCGCGGCTGATGTTACGTGCCGCTACGCGATGGTTGCGGTGTAGGAGGCGACGTCCTCGTAGGAATCGGTCAGGTAGGCGTCGATGCCGATGGTCGTGTTGACCAGGTCGTCAAGGCTGTCAAGCTCGCCGCTCGAGAACGTGAATTCCTCGGTGGCGTTGGTGCCGGGCATCAGGTTAGCCGAGAACCAGGGTTCCTTCATGGTGCCGTTGACGTTGGTCTTGCCGGAGGGAGCGTAGAAGGTCAGGTCCTTGTCGCTCTTGTTGGTGATGTTGACGACAAAGCCGATGTCGCCCCATTCGTCCTTGAACTTCTCGGTGATGGTGATGGTGCACAGATCGTCATCGGCGACGGTGACGGCGGGGGAGATTTCGACGCTCTGGACATCGTCGTCTTCGACGGCCTCATCGATCTCCTCTTCCTTCTCGGCCGCCTCGCGATCCTTTTTTAGCGTACCGGACAGATCCTTGTCGGACTTCGTAAAGATAAGCTTGTCGCCTTCCACCTCGAGGACGAGCTTGCCGTCCTTGAGTTTCATGTCCTGCGAATCGCCGTCGGCGGTGATGGTTGCAGTGGTGGCGTCCTTGGCCTCCCATTTCAGGTCGGCGACCTCAAGGAACATGTCGAGGACGCCCGTGCCGTCTTCGTCGAGGATCAGGATACAGTTGAGGCCCCACCCCTTGAGCATATCCATGTACTCATCGGTGAGCTCTTCGCCCTCCAGGGTTCCACCCGAGAGTTCCCAGCTGCCGACGAAGTTGGCCTTGGGGTCCTTGCCGCCGCCGCTGCAGCCCGTCAGGGCAAAGGCGAGCGCCAGGACGCATGTCAGAAATGCGAGTACGGACTTTTTGAACGTTGTCTTCATGGTGTCCTCCTTTATCGAACGAAACCCATAGAAGCAAATGCGGGGGTGGCGGACCCCCGCCAATTACCAGATAGAGGGGTTAGGGCCTAGGCGTTCCGCAGTTGCTGCAGAACTTGCCGCCGTTTTCGCTGCCGCAGTTGGGGCAGAACCACTTGGCCGGTGCCGGGGCGGGTGCGGGACTGCCGCATTCGGGGCAGAACTTGCCGGTGTTGGTGGCACCGCAGCTGCAGGTCCATGCGCCGGCCGCGGGGGCAGCGGCAGGAGCCGGTGCGGGGGCGGGTGCCGGAGCCGGCTGTGGGGCGGCCTGCTGCTGTGCCTGGCCGGCGGCGAACAGCTGGCTGGCGTTCATGCCGCCCATGCCGCCCGCCATGCCCATGCCCATAAAGCCGGCCATCGCGCCGTTGGGGTTGGCGGCTGCCGCGCGCATCGCATCGCTCTGGGCGCTGGCGATGTTGGCGGCTGCCATGGTGGGATCGCGCATGACTGCGGCCTTCTGCAGGTCCTTGATCATTTGCTCGTCTTCTTGCGAGGCCGCGATGGAGTTGACGCCAAAGCTCACGATCTCGACGCCGCGCAGGTCGCGCCAGTCGGCGGAGAGAACCTCGTTGAGCGCGCGGGCGAGCTCGGTGGTGTGGCCGGGGATGGCGCTGTAGCGGATGCCCATCTCCGAGATCTTGGCAAAGGCGGGTTGCAGAGCGGTGAGCAGCTCGGACTTAAGCTGGCTGTCGATCTTATCGCGCGTGTAGCTATCGGTCACGTTGCCGCACACGTTGGTGTAGAACAGCAGCGGGTTGGTGATGCGGTACGAATACTCGCCGTTGCAGCGAACGGAGATGTCGACATCCAGGCCAATGTTGTTATCGACCACGCGGAAGGGCACAGGCGAGGCGGTGCCGTACTTGTTGCCGATGATCTCCTTGGTGTTGATGAAGTAGACACGCTGGTCTTTGCCCGCGTCGCCGCCAAAGGTAAAGCGGCTGCCGATATTGGCGAACGTCTCCTTGATGGAGTCGCCCAGGTTGCCGCTAAAGACGCTCGGCTCGCTGCCGGTGTCAAAGACAAACTCGCCGGGCTCCAGCGCGACCTCGATGATCTTGCCGTTTTGCACCACGAGCATGCCCTGGCCGTCGTTGACGGCGATGACGGAGCCGTTGGAGATGACGTTGTCCTCGCCGCGCGTGTTGGAGCTGCGGCCGCCGGTGCGCTTGCTGCCCTTGCAGGCCAAGACGTCAGCGGGCATCGATTCGCAATAGATATATTCCTTCCACTGGTCGGCCATGACGCCGCCGGCAGCACCCAATCCAGCTTTCAAGAGTCCCATGGTGATCTTCCTTTCTCGTCAAAGGCCGGGTGGTATTGGTTAGAATGGCTAATCGTCCTTGTTGTCCTTCATGACAACGGTGGTCTCGGTGTGGCTGAAGGTGTCGTGCTTCTCGGTCAAGTCGAGCTCGCCGCAGTAGCAATCGGCGTGGGTGGCCTCGTTGGCCGTCTTGAGCTGGCCTACCAGCAGCACGTCTCCGATGATTACGATAATCAGCGGTGCGACGATGTTGATGAGGATGCCCTCGATATCAAAGGTGAGGTAGTCCGGATCGAAGGCGTTCTCGCCCATAAAGAGAATCTGGGAGAGGACAAACCCGATCACAAAGAACAGCATCGAGGCGATGGCGAGCTTGGGCTTGGAGCAGGGAAGCTCGCCGACCATGCGGCCGGTTTGGCCGTTCATGGCAAACAGGTAACTCTTGCCGTTCCACGAGGTGGAAAGCATCCACACGGGGAACAGGGCATAATCGTTTTCTTCCCAGGTGTAGTCGAGCTGCTTGCTTTCGACCGTAGCGTCGTCATATTCGTCGACGACGGTCTCTCGCAGGGCCGAAATCGTACTTTCTTCCATACGACGCTCGGCGCGCGCCTTGCAGGTCTCGCAATCCTCATCGTAGCGGTTGGCGATGTAGCCGGGCATATACGCGACCGAGAACGGGCGCAGCGCGTCGTAGTCAAACGGCTCGATGGCATCCATATGGCCGTCGGGCATCTTGGACGATCCGTCGACGGGCACGCGCTCAAACGAGATTTTGCCCTTACGGTAGGCGTCGTAGTGGTCGGTGGTCGTGACGGTGCGGTCGGATTCCTCGGTCACGGTCTCGTTGGTCGCATCGAAGTACACTTCGCCATCCACGCGGGCGCCGTAGAGCCAAAACGGCACGTAAACGCCTTGGACCTCGTCGATGTGGTTGCCGGTGACAAAGCTCTTGGGCAGCAGGATTTTGCCCTTGTAGTGCTCTTTGAGTGCTGCCATAACATCATCGCGCCCGAGCTTAAACGGAATCACCAGGTCGGGTGAGAAGTCGCCCGAGAGCTGGCCGGGCGCCACGGCGGAGTTGCCGCAGTATGGGCAGGTGGTAACGGCGACGGTGCCGTCCGAGACCAGCTCGGCGCCGCACGACGAGCAGATGTAGCCGGCGTTTTGGGCCAGCTTCTGCACGGCATCGTCGACAGCAGGTTTGGGGGCCGCGGCTGCGGCATCGGCTTTGGCATCTGCCTTGTCCTGGCGCTCGCGATAGAGGGCCTCGACTTCTTCGACTTCAAAACGCGAATCGCAGTAGTCGCAGACAAGCTTTTGTTCGGCACTGGCAAAGTGAAGGGGGCCGCCACACGCGGGGCACTGATAGTTGACACTCTCGAAGGCCATGATCGGTCCTTTCCGTGCCGGAGGCTATGCGCCGATGGCGCCGCCGCAGTACTCGCAGCGTCCACTGGCATCGGGAATGGTGGTTGCACCGCAGAAGGGGCAGGTGACCGCGGTCTTGGGGGCCTTGGCGGCCACGACGCTGTCGCGTGTCTCCTGACGCAGCTGTACCAGCGCATCGCGGACTTCGGTTGCCTGGCGCTTGGCCTCGCGGTACTCGATGGAGCCACGCTGATCGATGGTGGAGTCGTTCACGCGCAGGTTGATCTCGGTAAAGTACGGCGTGTTGACGTGGATGGTCAGATTAAAGTCGTAATCCAGGTCGTAGCGCGGCGGGTTGTAGCTCTCGCGCTCGCCGTCCTTGGTCTCGCGATAGATCTCGGTGCGATGCTCGTCGATATCCATATCGCAGCCGAGTACCTGTGAGAACTCGATGATGTCGGGATTGGCGTCGCGCCAGCGGCTCTGCGAAGTGATGATCAGCAGACCCGCGTCCTCGTCGAGCATGATGTTGGTGCGCCCGGCAGAGAGCGTGCGCGTGGGGTTGAACGAGGCCAGGCGCTCGGCGTTGGCCTCGCGGTAGGCGAGTTGCTCGCGGATATCGTCCGCGGTGCTGGAGCGCCAACCACTAAAGAAGGGGGAGAGCTTGCCTGCGCACTCTTTGCACAGGTAGCCTTCGTTGATTTTGGTCTTTCCCAAAAGCCCCAGTTCGGTACCGCAAATCGCGCACTCTTTCTTCTCGAACATCTTGTCAAAGAAGCCCATAGCTGCCTCCCATCAACAGGTAGCGTGTGTCACTTTTGATGATGGGTGAGCGCGCGATCTTTCACGATACCCAGACGGCTCAAGGAGTCTCCACAACTGGGACACATGGCCCATTTTTGACTGGACGCCGGGGACACTCTTCGGCCACTCATTGGGGACGTACTTAAATGAGTGGCAGCTGGGGACAGTCCATGCCGAATGTGGCGGCTGCCGAATGTGGGCGCCGTCCCTGCTATGCCACGGTCACGGCAACCTGGGCGTAGCGGCTGCAGGGGCGCTCGGCGCGCGTCTGCACGGTAAGGGTGAGCACGAAGCGGTCGCCGGGCTGCGCGTCGGCGGGCACGATAAAAGCGGTGTTCACCGTGCATTCCTGCCACAGCGAAAGATCCTGCGTGCCTGCATAGCTCGACGGGTCCACGGCGACATCCCAATGTGCATCAAAGCCCTTGCCGTCGGGGTCGACGACGGTCGCTGCAAGGGTGACGCGCTCGCCGGCTGTAGCGCTGCGGTCGGCCGTGACCTCGACAACATATGCCGGATGCGAGCAGGCTGCCGGATCATGGGCGCACCATTGCGCGCGGGCGGCAAAGTCTTCCTGATAGGCGCGCAGGTAGGGATTGGGGTTGCCGTCTACGGGCGTGCCGATGGCGGCAAAACCGGCGGGTGCGTCCGTATCGGGATGTCCATCAAGAAACATGCGGCCGAGCAGTGTGTCGAAGCCGCGGTCGTCGATACCGCGCAGGCCAAACGGCAGCAGCGGAATATAGGTCATGCTGTCGCCTTCGGCCATAAAGTCGCCGCGCTCAAACTGCATCGCGGGCATGCCTTCTAGACCCCAATCCAGACGGGCATGCTTGCCAAACTGAAAGCGCTCGGGCTCATTTTCGTAGACCTTGCCGTCGCCATAGAGCATGTAGCGTGCCATGAGGGGGCCGTTGCCCTGCGTGAGATTCTGCTCAGGCCAAGGTGCCTTAAACAGCGGCAGCGTATCGGGTTGAGCCATCTTGGCATCGACATAGCCGCCATACATATAGGGCACACACCAAAAGATGAGCTCGGGAAAGAGCTCGCGTCCATGGTCGAGCCATGAGTTGTCCTGCCCCACGCCATCGGCAACGCCCATCACGCGCACCTTCTGATAGACCCGCTGCTGCACGGCAGGCCATTCGGGCGTGGCGCGATAACGCTCGGCAATACTCATGAGGGCGCGAACGATGGTGTTCATGCCACCCCAGCTGAGCAGCCATAACGTACGCGGATCATCATCCAAGATTGCCTGCGCAATTACACGAGATCCCTCAGTTTCCTCAGTCACATCACCCTCAAAGGCAACATTTCCCACAAAGGTGCGCTCGATCATCTGGGCGGGCGTGGGAAACGGCGGCTCACCGGCAGCGCCCGCATTCGCCTGCAACTGCGGCCAAGCCTGGGCATATTCATTACTCCAGAGACTCTCAATCCAATGCTCGGGAAACGGACGATACTCACGAAGCTCGCCCGCCAGCGGATCGGGCTCATGAGGCACAACATCCCACTCATAAGAGCGACGCCCTTTGGTCCGCCAATGCGAATTCACCTCGCCCAGCGTATGAACCCCATCCCCAAGAAAGTGATACTGCGAAGCCGTATACACCACAGCCTGAACATCAAGCACATTAAGATACAGAGCCAAATGAACGAGCGAGTTCATATCGTCGACTTCCATATCGGTAGTAACAATCACCCGAGTTAACTCTTGGGACATAGGAACAGCTCCAATCAAAATCAATTCAGCCAGTTACGCGCAAGGCAAGACGGGACCCACGCCCCCATCGCCGCCGACCCGGCGTGCTGCCGGAAGCGGCCGGCCAGGGCCAACGACAATGGCAACGCAGCGGGGGCCGGGTGTTAGTTTTGCAGACATTCCGCAGGGGGCATGGGAAGGCGCAGCGCGAAGCGCAAAGCGCCGCCCCATGCATGCCCGAGGACGTTTGCAAAACTAACATCCGGTCCCCGCGCCGGGACGGATTACCGTTTGACCCTGGCCGACCACTCCCAGCAGCCCACCGGCTCGCCGTCGATGAGCACGCTGCCCCCGTCGAAGTCTTGATAACACAGGTCGTTGAATTGGTGGATCCACACGCCGTGGTTGAACGTCTTCTTGGGCGAGCCATCGGCCTCGCGATAGCGACCGGTCAGGTCCTCGACATGGCTAAAGTAGGTAAGGTGCACGTTGGCTCCGGCGTCACGCAGGCGTGCCGTGAGCGGCAGCACGGTCTGCTGCGGCGACACGAGCTCGTCGCCCTTGGAGTGCGTAAACCACAGCGGCGTCTTGGCGAGCGCGGCTACGTCCTCGTCCGTGGCGTTGTACCACGGGGCACAGCAGGGAAGGCCGGCGGCGAAGAAATCGGGGTAGTCGGCGCACAGGCGCAGGGTCATAAAGCCGCCGTTGGAAAGGCCGGCGACCACGATGCGGTCGGCGTCGATGCGCTCGGCATGCTCGGCGACAAACTCGTCGATGAGCGCCTTGAGTACGGGGGAGTAGATGCTCTGGTTGGAGCGGCCGAGCTGCTCGACGCCGTTATCCATCCAAAACGTGGGAGACTGCGGCACGAGCACCCAGGCAAAGCCGCCAAAGTAGCGCTGGATTTGCGCCTGGCTAATGGCTGTCACGCGGTTGCCGATATAGGCGCGCGTGGCGCCTTCGCCCTGCGTGGCGCCCCTGCCTTCGCCGGCGCCGTGCAGGTACACCACGAGCGGGGCCTTTCGGGGCACGACCGTGGCCTCGGGCGCGAAGGGATTGAAGCAGGCCGAGTCCTCGGCTTTAAAGCTGGGCTCAAAGAAGCCGTACTCGAGCGCGATGCCATTGACGGCGGTCTTTTGCACGGCATTGCTCCAGCCCTTGAGCGCGGGGCAGATGTCGCCGCGACAGGTATCGAAGACCAGGCCGCAGGTGGGTTCGCCGTCGTCGCCGGGAAGAGCCGCGAGCTGCGTGACGTGCAGCTGGTTATCGAGCATGCGCGAGCCCATGACGCCGCCTTCGATCTTTTTGGTCAGGCGCTGCTCGGCAACCTCGAGTGCCACATGGGTGCCCACGGCGAGCTTGCGGCCGTTCTCGTCACTCGGATACGCGGCGAGAACGTCGATGTAACCCACGGAGGGCGTGGCATGGTCGGCGCCGTGCTCCTTGCGCATCAGGACCTCGCCCGTGCGCTCGTGACGCTCTACATATATATGGAAAGTGTTCGCATCGACATCGTTGGCGCGCACGGTGCAGGGTAGGTCGAGAACGACCTTACTGATCCAGGGGCCAAAGTCGCCCAAGGTGCTGACGGTTGCGTAGGTGCACGATTTGAGTTCCATGAGCTGCCTCCCTTGTGCCGCGCGTGCTAAACAATCGCGGCAATACAATCTAAACATGTTTAGTGTAAAGCAGAATTTGAGAATAAGCGGATGAACTCGGTAAACGGTCGCATCAAACGTTCAATGAACTACTAAACACTCGTTTACTACTATCTAGCAGGGCTTTTGTTGATGAGTCAACAAGTCATTGAGGTGCCAGATTATATAAAATCCCACGTAAAATACCATTTATAAATAAATGGTACTATGTGTAATGCCTCGGCATTCAATTACGTTCACCCCCGATTTCCTACCGTTCACCGGACTGCAAACGGCAAAACTCCCACAAATTCAACGCTGCGTGTAAACTAAGTGCTGTAAACGTTCAGTAAACAGATTGTTTACGACAGCGTATCCAAGGGCTCGGCAGCCGTAAGGGGTTATAGCCGCCGGGCCAAAGGCGTGCCTGCGCCCAAGCGATTAGGCACACGACGATATGGGGAGGGGTCCCATGGCAGTAGATAACAAGCAGATTGCCACCGATGTCCTCGAGCTCGTGGGCGGTGCGGAAAACGTCACCGTCGCCACCAACTGCATGACGCGCCTGCGTCTGACGCTCAAGGATAACAGCAAGGCCGACGTGGAGAAGATCAAGAAGGTCAAGGGTGTTCTGGGCTGCCAGTTCGCCGGCAGCCAGCTCCAGGTCATCATCGGCCAGAACGTGCCCAAGGTGCTCGCCGAGTTCGTCGCCATGTCCGGCGTCAAGCAGGGTGCCGCGGTCGACGAGAACCTCGACGCTCCTAAGGAGAAGTTCGAGATCAAGAACCTGCCCAACATCATCCTCGACTACCTGTCGGGTTCCATGACCCAGCTGATTCCGCTGCTCATGGCCGGCGGTCTGTTCCGCACCATCGCTGCGGTTCTTGGTCCCACCATGCTCGGCGTTATCTCCGATACCGATCCGACCTACACGTTCCTCTACACCACCCTGTACGAGGCCACGTTTACCTTTATCCCCATCTACTTGGGCTATGCCGCTGCTAAGAAGCTCGGCGCCTCTCCGGTTCTGGGCATGCTCCTCGGCGGCGCTCTCATGGCCCCGTCCGTCGTGAGTGTCGCGACTCAGGAGGGTGGCGGAATCATCTCCGTCTATGGCATCCAGATCACCGCTGCCAACTACCAGCAGTCCGTCCTGCCGATTATCCTCTCGGTGCCGGTCCTCTACTTTGTTGAGAAGTTCTTTAAGAAGGTCATGCCCGACGTGCTGTCCACGGTCTTCACGCCGTTCTGCACCATGATCGTCACCATTCCCATCGCCTTCATCGTCCTTGCCCCGATCGGCAATGAGCTCGGTACGCTGATTGCCAACGCCCTCTTTGGTCTCGCCGACCTTGGCGGTATCGGCATCCTGATCGTCATGGCCGTCCTCGGCGCCTTCTGGCAGCTCTTCGTGGTCTGCGGCATGCACATGCCCGTCATCCTGCTCGCTCAGGTTCAGATCATCGCCGCCGGCTACGATCCCTTCGTCTTCGTTTCCACCAACTGCGCTATGGCCGCCGTCTGGGGCTGCGCTTTCGGTGCCTTCCTCAAGATGAAGAACCCCGACGAGAAGGGTCTTGCCCTGGGCTACGTCATCTCCGCCATCGCCGGCGGCGTCACCGAGCCCGCGCTCTTCGGTATCCTCATGCGCTTCCGCCGCACCATGTTCGGTATGTTCATCGGCGGTGCCATCGGCGCCGTGTTCTCCGGCCTCATGGGTGTTACCTACTACCTGGCCGGCGGTGCCTCCAACTTCCTGGTCTTCACCAACTACCTGCAGGGTGGCCAGATGAACACCGTCTGGGCTATCGTCGGTATGGCAATCTCCTTTGTCATCGCAGCCGCCGTCGTCTTTGCCACTGGCTTCTCCAAAAAGGAGCTCGCCGAGATGGAGGCCTAAGGCCAAGCCATTCGGTCACATACGACCTTACCTACACGACAGGGCCCCGTCAGGCGCAAGCCCGGCGGGGCCCTTCTTACAAGGTAGACTGATTGAGGGCGCGTGGTGCCTGCTCGCCGGGGCTTGCTAAGCGCCAGGGGCTTTCGCGCGGGGTTACCGCGAAAGAATCTGCCGGTTCGCAACTCCTTTATCAAACGAAAGGACATGCAGATGAGTTTGGGAAAGCTGACCGTCAACGGTCGTCAGGACGGCTTTTTGTGCGAGGGCAAGCCGTTCTTTTGGTTTGCCGATACGTGCTGGAGCGCGTTTACGAGCATTACCGAGGCCGATTGGGACTACTATCTGACCCGCCGCGCCGAGCAGGGCATGAACGTGCTGCAGATCAACACGCTGCCGCAGTGGGATCGCTGCTGCCCCGATCTGGGCATTTGGCCCTATGCCAGCGAGGATGGCGTGCATTTTGATTGGTCCCGCCCCAACCAAGCGTACTGGGATCGCGCCGCCGCCATGTGTCGCGCTGCCGTCGAGCACGGCATTCGTCCGGCACTTGTGCTTATGTGGTGCAACTACGTGCCCG
This sequence comes from Collinsella sp. LCP19S3_B7, assembly GCF_052121795.1. Taxonomy (NCBI): domain Bacteria; kingdom Bacillati; phylum Actinomycetota; class Coriobacteriia; order Coriobacteriales; family Coriobacteriaceae; genus Collinsella; species Collinsella sp. LCP19S3_B7. The sequence continues at coordinate 26,278 of NZ_JBQKDO010000002.1, read as the reverse complement.
GAACCTGGGGCGCCAAGATCGCTGAGCATTGCGGTGCCGAGGTTATGCCGCGCGAGGAGGTTCGTGCCCACGTTGCCCGCGTCGTCGAGAACCTGGGCGAGTTCGACCCCGTCTACGTGGTGACGGGCGATACCGACTTTACCAGCGGCGAGGCAATCGCCTATTACGAGGATGCCCTCGACGAGGTCATCAAGCGCGCGCCCGAGGCGTTGCGCACCATGCATATCAACCGCGGCAACCGTACCATTCCGGCACAGTACCTGGACCGCCTGGACTTTTACATGTTCCAGCCCGGCCATAACTACGAGGGCCAGCCCGAGGCCTGGCACCTGCCGCAGGACTTTATCGCCAACTACCCTAAAAAGCCGATGGTCAACTCCGAGCCCTGTTACGAGCAGATGGGTGCGTCGCGCAATGTGTACTGGCGCTTCACCGCGCAGGACTGCCGCGCGAGCGTGTGGTCGTCGATCCTTGCCGGTGCGAGCGCTGGCGTGACCTATGGCGCGCACGGTGTTTGGAACTGGCAGACCAGCAAGAGCCAGGGCTCAGTGCTGGGCGAGGGCTTCGACATGCCGTTCCGCTGGCAGGAGTGCCTGCAGTTTGCGGGTGTTTGGGACTTTGGCGCGATCGAGCATGTGCTTGCCGGCTTGGGCGCTACGGCTGGCGACGACGCACTTGCCGTGGTTCCGGCACAGGAACTGCTCGATGACGCGCGCGAGGCCATTCGTGTGGCGCGCGTTGGCGATCGCGTCGTCACGTACCTGCCACGCACTACGGCGCTCAAGTTTAAGCTCGACGGCACGTGCGGCTGGACGGCGACGGTTCTCGACATGGAGGATAAGCGCATCGCCAAGCTGCCCGTTCGCGACAACGGTGACGGTACCGTGCGCGTGGCTCAGCATCCCTTTGAGCACGACGCACTGGTGATCTTGGCTCCCGGGTGCTAACGGCTCTTCTCCAACATTTACAATCCAGTCCCTTTCATGAGGCTGCGACGGAATGGTTCGTGCATGACAGCTTTAAGCTGCCAAGGGAGCCATTCCGTCGCACTCATTGGGGACGTACTTAAATGAGTGGTCAGCGCACGGCGGTATCTACGAGGGGGACGTCACGGGAACGATCCATCGCGGCGGTGCGCTCACGTTTATGGACGGCTGCCCACTGGGAAAGCTCATGTGCGAGGCACTGGGGGTGCCGGTTGCCGTCAATAACGACGGTAAGTGCTGCGCACTCGGTGAGTATGCGGCTGGCGCTCTGCGCGGGATACGTTTTGGCGTGGTGCTCGCCATCGGCACGGGCATCGGCGGCGGTATCGACATCGACGGCAAGGTCCTGCGCGGCGCGCACTGTTTTGCAGGCGAGTTCAGCTTCTTGCGCAACGATGTCACGACTGCCACGAGCACGGAAAACTCCTTTGCGGGTTCGGGCGGTTGGCGTGCGCTCCGTGATACCGTCGTTGCCGAGAAGGACCTGCCTGCGGATTCTCCGGTGGACGGCCGCCGCATCTTTGAGTGGATCGCGGATGGCGACATGGCGGCGCAGCGCGCGCTCGACCGCTACGCTCGCTCATTTGACGGACAGCTCATCAACTTGCAGGCCGTGCTCGACCCCGAGGTCTTTGTGATCGCAGGCGGCATCTCGTGCCATCCCGAGCTCATCGATGCCCTGCGTGCGCAGATGCCGCTGGCCCTCGCGAGTTACGAAGGGACCCTTGCCGGCATTCCTGTGCCGCAGATAAAGGCGGCCGAGCTCGGCAACGACGCCAATCTTTACGGTGCTGTCCAGGAAGCCATGCGCCTGGTGTAGCGCGCGCCAAACGAGGCTGTCGAAAAAGATAAAGGCCGGCGTGAAGCACCCACATCGAAGCTTCGCCTGCGCTAAACTGGAGAGCACGTACGCGATTACGAGAGGAGCCCGCATGGAGGCTTACAAGCAAGAGTTCATCAAGTTTATGGTTGAGTCCGACGTTCTTAAGTTCGGCAGCTTTACGCTCAAGAGCGGCCGTCAGTCCCCGTTCTTTATGAACGCCGGCGCTTACGTGACGGGCTATCAGCTCAAGAAGCTGGGTGAGTATTACGCCCAGGCCATCCACGATAACTTTGGCGACGACTTTGATGTGCTGTTTGGACCGGCCTACAAGGGCATTCCGCTGGCCGTCGTGACCGCAATTGCCTACCACGAGCTGTACGGCAAGGAGGTCAAGTACTGCTGCGACCGCAAGGAGGCCAAGGACCACGGTGCCGATAAGGGCAACCTGCTGGGTTATGAGCCCCAGGACGGCGACCGCGTGGTCATGGTCGAGGACGTTACCACCAGCGGCAAGTCCATCGACGAGACCTATCCCAAGGTTAAGGCTGCCGCCGACGTCGAAATCAAGGGCCTGATTGTGTCTCTCAACCGCATGGAGGTCGGCAAGGGTGGCGTGACCACCGCTCAGAAGGAGATCGAGGCCAAGTACGGTTTCCCCGTCGCGAGCATCGTCTCCATGGCCGAGGTCGTCGAGACCCTCTACAACCACGAGATCGATGGCAAGGTCGTCATCGATGACGAACTTAAGACTGCCATCGACGCCTACTACGAGCAGTACGGAGCACAGGAGTAGTTACGGCGTTGTACCAAACGCTGTAACCGGCCGACGCTGCGCGCCGCCCAGGGCGACAATTTGTCATTCAAAAGGCGAGGCATGACCAGAAGGTCAATGCCTCGTCTTTTTCATGCCAACTTGTTCGCCCTGGACGGCGCTCGCTGCCGTTGCCAGAGTAGTCATTGGGGGCGTTCTTAAACGACTACTTAAGCCCGGGCAGGCGGGTGTAAGGGAACGAGCGCTCCAGGAATTCGGAGCAGCGGGCGTAGTCTTTGGCGAAGTAGCTGCTGTAGAGCGAATCGAGCACGTATTGCACGGCGATGTGGCTGGCGAACTGTGTGATGCGATGCGTCATGCTCTCGTGGTCACTCACCGTAAGGTAGGCGGCAAAGCCGGGGTGAATGCGAGCGCAATAAGGCGTGCCGATGACGATGACCGGGACATGCCGACTGCTGAGGATCGGCAAGATGTCCTTGAGGTTGGGGGCAAGGCCGCTGTAGGAGATGACGATTGCCGCATGGTCGGGATTCGAGGCGAGCGCCGTTCGCACCTGGGCCTCGACACCGTTGTGGCACGTCGCGCTTTTACCGGCGGAGAGCAGGCGGTCGCGAAACATTCCCGCTGGATAGAGGTTGTGCGAGCCCGTGTAGATGTCGACCTGTCGGGCGTTCGCGATGAGCTTGGCGGCGTGGTCGAGCTGCGTGGGGTCGAGCAGCTCCTGCGTTTCGGCCAGCGTGGTCTGGTAGAGCCCCTCCATGCGCTCCATAACCTGCGCGGGAGTGGAGGTGGCATCAAAGGGAAAGTTGATGTCCACGTCGCGGCGGTTTCCCGCCTCGGTTGCCAAGCGGATGAGCTCGACCTTGAGGTCCTTGAAGCCCTCGAGGCCGAGCTTTTTGCAAAAACGATGCACGCTCGCGACCGAAACGTTGGTGCGCGCGGCAAATTCCTTAATAGAAAGCCCGCGGATGTCCTGACCGATGCCAAGGGCTGCAATGCCGAGCTGTTGCTCGGTGGGGGTGAGACCCTGCGCCTCGGTGATCTTGCGTTTGATATCCATGCGAACTCCCACACTCGCCAAACCTGCCAAAAAGGGACAGGTTTATTTTGGCAGGTTTTGCCCGCAAAGGGTAACGGGGCCGAGGATGCCGCTGGGGGCGACGGGCTCGGTGAGGGCGAAAATGTCGGGGATCGCATGGTCGAGCGTGTTGATGACGTCGATCGTGAGCTCATGCGCACCGGCGGAAAGTGCGCCGGCGGCAAAACGATAGGGCGGGCAGATGCGTGTGCCGAGCGGGCGTCCATCGAGCGTGAGCGTCGCGGTTTCGTAGACGTCTCCCAGGTCGATTGTGGCGTCGGCGCAATCGTTGGCAAGCTCAAACGACGCATGATATCGGTAGGTGCCGCAGGTGCCGGTGGACAGATCGGCTGTAAGGTCGCACAGGTGCTTGAGCTTTCGTGATTCACCAAAGGCGCCATTGCTGCCGGCAGGAGAGAGGGCGACGGTCCATGGGCCTTCGATGCGCAGGCCGAGCAACGTGTCAGCGTCGATTGCGCCGTCTCCAGGCGCATTCTCGCTGCTCGTTTCCAAAACAACGATGCAGCTCTCGAAGGGTGCGAGCTCCAACGCACCGTCAAACGCAACGGGCCCGGCGCCGTTTAGCAGGTCGAGCCGCGTGCCGCAAAGGCGCTCGCCTGTCGCAAGTGCAACCGTGCAGTCGATATGCTCGCGTGGGTGTTCGTTGACGAGCATAACGTAGGTCTCGCCCACCCGCTCGTAGCGAAGTGCGCGTAGCCAAGGCTGCGGTGTGTCAGGCACAACGGTCTGCAGTCCCGCGCTTGCAAGCGCGCGGGCGACATCGGCGAGCGGCGTTGCGACGAGCCCTCCCAGCTCGACCGCGCCATCGGTATCGTAGAATGTGCCGGGCACCTCGTCGACGGCAAGCACCATAACGCCTGCATCCGCCATGCGTCTCACTGCCTCCGCCGTCGTAGCGCCAATAAATGAAGCTCCTGGCATAACAAACGCCTGGTAACGACAATCGTTTACGGTAAGTAATCCGTCGGCAATCGAAACCTCGTAACGGTTCTCATCCTCAAAAGCCTCGGCGGGCACAAAATCAAAGTCGATCTGCGCGCGCGTGAGCTCTGCCGCCACGCGCTCGATAGGCATGGCGTTGCCGGCCCATTCGGCATCGGCATGGTACAGGATGGCAACGGGGCGCATGGCATAGCCTCCTGAAAGCAGCGTTGCCGTACGGTTCATATAGCTCATGAGCTGGCCAAAGTGCGGCCATTGCGGATTGTTGCCGTGTGCGTAAAAGTGCGGCGGGCAGTCCCAATCGGGGAAGGGCGCCATGCTAAACGCGTGCGGCGTAAACCAGTTAATACCGCGGACGAGCATGTGGTCGGCGATCCATTTCATCTCGCGCAAGCCCTCGTGCCAGCCGAAGGCGCCAAAGACCTCGGCCATGCAGCGCCCCTGCTTTTTGGGGTCGAGGCGTGCGGCCGAAGAGCCCAACTTGGCGAGCGCGTAGGTAAAGAACTCCATGTTCCACGCGCCGTGGAAGTAGCTGTAACGTCCGTGGTCGACGCCGGGGGCAAGCTGGTTGATGACAACGTCGATGCCCGCCATATCCTGCCCGGCGACCGCGCGGAAGTAGTGTCCGGCGCCCTGGCCCAGGCGCGTGTGGCAACTCTTGTCCTCAATCACATGTCCGATGTGCATGACGCCGCGCTTGCGGCACCAGTCACCAATCTGCTCGTCAAAGCACGCGCGGTAGAGTTGCGTGGCGATGTCCATGTAAGTGTGGCGGACCCGAGCGCCGGCGGGGTCGCGCGTCCAAAGGCCGCGGAGCTCGGCAAGCCAGCTCGCGCTCAACTCCTCGTGTAAGCGGCGGGCAAGCTCATCCGACCAGGGCAGTGCCATATCACCGCGTCCAATAAAGCTGCTGGTGGAAGCGTCTTCGAGGGTCGCACCCTTCTCGTTCATAAAGCCCGGTTCATCGGTAAAGAAGCCCAGAATGGTCTTGCCGAACTCGTCGCCCAGATGCTCAAACGTGGGTTCGTAGACGGCGTTGATGAGCATACGGCACGAATCGGCGTCGACCATGTTGATGTACTCATCGCGATAGCCGGTCTTTTGGCTGGTGACGTAGAGCTCGAGGGTGGTGATGCCGGCAGGAGCGTCAAAGCGCAGGCGGACGGGAGTGCCGTCCTCGGTCTGTTCAACGGCGAGCTCAAGGTCGAGCGGTGCACCGGCGGCGTCGAAAGTCGCCGTGCCCACAAAGCGCTCCGTGGGATCCATAAGATTGCCGAGCTTAATGGTCGTGGACGGCTGGGGACCGACGACCGTTACCGTGTGATGCTTAAGCACGGTCTTTTTGAGCGCGGTGTCTACATCCTCGCCTGCAAGCGCGCCGTTGGCGTAGCCCGTGGGAAAGTGGGCATCATCGAGCAGCCAGATCTTCAAGTCCAGGCGCTTGCACTCGCCAATGATAAAACGCAGGTCGGACCACCAGCCGTCGCGACAAAACTCGGGATGCGTGCGCGATTCGAGGCAGACCTCGTGGATGTCCGCCCCGGCAATCTGCTCTAAGTATTCGGTAATCGTCTCGCGCGCCTCGCCCTTGAGCCACAAGAACGGAAGCACATGGTTGTCGTATGCCGCCATATCCACTCCTCTAAAACAAACCTTTTAAATCGATTGAAGCCAGAGTACGTCGCGCGCACACTCCTGCTAATATCAAAACCACGGCAGAATATGACCAAATCAATGATGGTGGCGCTATGGATATCGCACGTTTGGACAATCTTTTGCTCAAGCTGACCGACAGCGAGCGCGCTTACTGCGCAGGCACCCGCTATGACTGGAACGATGCGTTCAGCTCGGGTCATCAGCAGAATATCGGTGAAAAACATATCCATAAAATCGGTGACCCGACGCGAGCCCTGCACCAAGAAGGCATGCCTGAGGGCCTGTCAATCGTGCGCAACTCGCGCTTTAACCCCGTGCCGGAGCATGTGCACAATTATGTCGAAATCAGCTATGTCTATCGAGGGCATGCGCCGCAGGTCGTCAACGGCGCACAGCTCACGCTTGCCCAAAACGAGGTGCTCTTGCTCGACGCGGCCTGTCCGCATGCCGTAGGCGAGCTCGGCGAGCATGACATTATGCTGAGCATCGTCATCTCGCGGGTGATGTTGCACCGCAGCCTAGAGCAGAGCCTGTCGCCGTCAAGCGCCGTCTCGCAGTTCCTCATTAATGCCCTCAATGACGAAACCGACCACCGCGGTCATGTGCATTTCCGCACGGGCAACAGCCGCCGCGTGCGCCGATATATGCAGGAGATGCTGTGCGAGCTTCTGGAGCCGACGGCGGCGAGTCCCCAGATCGTGTCGAGGCTGTTTGAGTTGCTGCTGGTCGAACTTATGCAAAGCTATGAGACATCGCTGCTGCAGGCGGACATGCCCACGCTGCCTTCGGCGCAGGTCGCGGCCGCCGTGAGCTACATCGAGCGCCATGCCTGCGATTGTACGCTCGAGGACGTAGCTCGCCACCTGCATCTGAGTCCCAACTACGCAAGCGCGCTGCTCAAACGGCAGACGGGCCGCACGTTTATGCAACTCGTGCAGGAGAGCCGCCTGGCACGCGCGGCAACATTGCTCGACGCCGGCGCCACTGCCGAAACCGCGGCGCGCGAGGCCGGCTACGCCAACATGAGCTTCTTCTACAAAAAGTTTGCCGAGCGCTATGGCTGCACGCCGGCCGTCTACCGCCGGCGTTTGTCCGAATAAAACCTGCCAAAATAAACCTGTCCCTTTTTGGCAGGTATCAGGAAGTGTCAGGGGCGGGGCGGTGACGGGGCGCAAGGGCGAAAAGAAGTGTCGGGTTTGGTGCGCCCGCTTCTGCCCGTCCCGCGCGTGGGCGATACTCAGCTTATCGACCCGCGATGCAAAGGAGATGCTCATGGCAAACATCAAGTTCCCCGAGGGTTTCTATTGGGGCGGCGCCACCGCCGCCAACCAGTTTGAGGGCGCTTGGAACGTGGACGGCCGCGGTGCTTCCGTCGACGATCATTTCTTGGGCGGCAGCTACAAGGAGCCGCGTCAGATTACGATCGACATCGACCCCAACCGCTTCTACCCCAATCATGACGGTATCGATTTCTACCACCACTACGAGGAGGACATCGCGCTGTTCGCCGAGATGGGCTTCAATATGTTCCGCATGTCCATCTCCTGGAGCCGTATCTTTCCCAACGGCGACGACGCTGAGCCCAACGAGGCCGGCCTCGCCTTCTACGACCGCGTCTTCGACTGCCTGCGTGCCCACAATATCGAGCCGCTCGTGACCCTCTCGCACTACGAGATGCCCTATCACCTGGTCGAGAAATACAACGGCTGGGCGAGCCGCGAGCTCATCGGCTTCTTTGAGAAGTACTGCCAGACCGTCTTCGACCGCTATCAGGACAAGGTCAAGTTCTGGCTCACCTTCAACGAGATCAACTGCGGCACTCAGGACATGGGCAACCTCTTTGAGACCAGCATGATTCAGGGCTTTGAGGGTCCGGCGTCGGCGGTCCACACCACGCCGCAGGCTCGTATGCAGGCGTTGCATCACCAGTTTGTCGCCAGCGGCCGCGTCGTGCGCTATGCCCATGAGCATTACCCGCAGTTTAAGATGGGCAACATGGACTGCTTCATTCTTTCCTATGCCGCCACGTGCGATCCGGCCGACGTGTTCGCCACGCAGCAGGAGATGAATACCATGAACTGGTACTGCTCCGACGTGCAGGTGCGCGGCAAGTACCCGTTCTATGCCAAGCGCTTCTGGGCCGAGAACGATGTTGAGCTCGTGATGGAGGACGGCGACCTGCAGGATATCGCCGACGGCAAGGTTGATTTCTACACCTTTAGCTACTACATGTCCGGCACCGTGGGCACCCACAAGGACCACGAGATGACCGAGGGCAACATGGCCTTTGGCGGCAAGAATCCCTATCTGGAGTCCACCGACTGGGGCTGGCAGATCGATCCGCTGGGCCTGCGCATCGCCCTCAACGAGATTTACGCCCGCTACGAGATTCCGCTGATGGTGGTCGAGAACGGCATGGGCGCCTACGACGAGGTCGAGGAGGACGGCTCCATCCATGACCCGTATCGCATCGCCTACCTGCAGAGCCACATCAAGGCCATGGGCGAGGCCATTGCCGATGGCGTTGACCTGATAGCCTACACCTGGTGGGGTCCCATCGACCTGGTTTCCGCCGGCACTGGCGAGATGCGCAAGCGCTACGGCTTCATCCACGTCGATAAGTACGACGACGGGACCGGTACCTATGAGCGCCGCCGCAAGGACAGCTTCTTCGCATACCAGAAGATCATCAAGTCCAACGGCACCGAGGGCTTGGAATAATTGAGCCCCGGCGTTCCGCCGAACGCCGGACCGGCCGCCGACTACGTGACCACCGACGTCGATGACGACGGCATCTGGAACGCTTTTGTTCACCTGGGGCTTATCGAGGCTTAATCGACAATATGAGTGCCCATGGGAAAAGGTTTTGGAAGGGCTTGGAAGGGCTTGTGATTCGGGCCCTCGCCTTAGCATTTTGGCCATTTGGCACTATAATCACCATAGGTATGCGCATAACGTTGCGCTTAATCAAGAGGAGAAAACGTATGGGTCTGTTTGATATGTTCAAGAAGAAGGCTGAGCCCGTGGCTGCCGCTGCTCCGGCCTCCATTTCTGCTTCTGCCGGCGCCGACGTGCTGTGTTCGCCCGTCAAGGGCAAGGTCATCAAGATGGCCGACGTGCCCGATCCCGTCTTTGCTGGCGAGGTTTTGGGCAAGGGCTGCGCCGTGTGGCCCGAGGACGACCTGGTCTACGCTCCCTGCGACGGCAAGGTGACCGTCACCATGGGTCACGCCGTGGGCCTGCAGTCCGATAGCGGCATCGAGGTTCTGGTGCACGTTGGCGTCGATACCGTCAACATGAATGGCGACGGCTTCGACGGCTTCGTCAAGGCCGACGACGTCGTGAAGGCCGGCCAGTCCTTGCTCAAGATCGACCGCGCCAAGATCGCTGCCGCCGGTTACAAGGACTGCGTCGTCGTGGCCGTGTCCAACACCGCCGAGTTTGCCGATGTCGAGCTCGCCGTCGAGGCCGAGTCTGCCGTCGCCGCCGGTGACGCCATCGTTAAGGTCGTCCGCAAGTAGTCTGCGGCATCCAGAAGATGCACAAGGGTGGTCGGGTTATCCGGCCACCCTTTTTTAGTAGGCCGAGTAGGCGCATTTTATTGCAGGGGGCTTGCTTTATGGGCCATTCACTCGTCAAATTGAGCCGCCCACGCTTTTGCGACGTAGGGGGTTGAACGGAGCCGCTAATATGGACCTACTGTTACGACGTGCGCTGCGCGGGAAACGCAGCGCCGCTTGTTTGGAGGAATGTCATGAAAAAGAAGCTGCTGCTTGCGCCCCTGATGGCTGCCCTGGTCGCGTGCGTGGTTTTGCTTTCCGGCTGCGGAGGGCCTTCGGTGGAGGAGCTCATCACCAACGACCTTACGAGTCAGTTTGACGAGATCAAGAACGGCGGCGATGACTTCCTTTCCGGCCTGGAAGAGGCTTCGGGCGACGAGTTTGAGCAGCTGGGCATCGATCCCGAGGAGTATGCCAAGAGCTATCTCGAGGGTTTTGATTACAAGATCGGTGATGTGACGGTCGATGAGGACAAGGGCACCGCGACCGCCGAGGTCACCATCACCTGCAAGTCCATGAACAAGATCGTCGAAGATTTCGCCACCCAGTATCAGGAGAAGATCGCCGCACTCGATACGATGCCTTCCGAGGACGAGTTGTACAAGATGGCCGGCCAGGTGATGGTCGACGTGACCAAGGCCGCTAAGACCAAGGACACCAAGGTCACCTTTAAGTATTCCGCCAACGAGGATAACGAGTGGTCTGCCGACGATTCCGCAACCACCGAGATGATGAATGCGATGATGAGCTAGGGGGTTACGCGGTTCTACGAACCGCGTAACCAGTTGACGCTGCGCGCCGCCCAGGACGACAATTTGTCATTCAAAAGGCGAGGCATGACCAGAAGGTCTATGCCTCGCCCTTTTCATGCCAACTTGTTCGTCCTGGACGTCGCTCGCTGTCCGTCCTCTACCTGCGACGTTGCCATTGTTTGACCAGCCGTTTAAGAACGTCCCCAACGACTACTTTCCGCGCAACAGCATTGCGGCGGCTGGGTTGAGCAGCGCTGGCGTTACTCGCCCAGCACCAGCGCCGCGAGCTCTGCCTGGCTGTCCACCACGTAGTCGGCGCCGGCGGCTTCCAGCTCTGCGCGGCCGCGGAAGCCCCAGCTGACGCCTGCGCTCTTAAGACCGGCGTTGTGGCCGGTCAGGATATCGACATTGGAATCGCCTACGTAGAGCGTGGTCGCCGGGTCGGCGCCCAGCTCTTCCATCACATGCAGCGTGACGGGTGCCTCGGGCTTGGGCGGAAATGCATCGACACGGCCCTGTACCAGCGCAAAGCGCTCGGAACCAAAATACTTCTCGATAAGCGGGGCCGCCGAGACGTGGTCCTTGTTAGTGAGCACGGCAAGCTGCACACCCGCGGCACGCAAGCGGTCGAGCATCTCGATCGTGCCGGCATAGGGGGCGGTGTGGTCCTCCTTGTGCTCGCCGTAATAAGCCCTAAACTCGGCAAGCGTCTGCTCAAACATACGGCCGTCGCCCGCGTACTCGGCGGGCATAAAGCGCTCAACCAGCTTGAGCATGCCGTTTCCCACCTTGTAGCGGTACTCGTCAACGGCAAACGTGGGCCAGCCGTGCGCCTCGCAGGTATGGTTGCCGGCGGCTGCCAGGTCCTCGAGCGTGTTGAGGATGGTGCCGTCCAGATCAAAGATCACATGGGAAAAAACTGCTGCCATGAGAGCTCCCGTCGTTGGGTTTCAAAACGCACCCCATAATACTGGGCTTCCGCGTTGGGTGTGCTTGGAATCTGAACATCTCCAGGGATATCAGGTGACATCGCGCCACTCATGAGATTCCGCCCTAGCAAATTCTCGGCAGCTGCTCTCCCACGAGCATGTCGAGGATGCGGGTCGAGCCCCAGCCGGTGCGCACGCGCACGGCGGGATGGGCGTCCGATCCAAGCGGCAGCACGCGGCCGATGATCGCGGCGTTCTCGCCGTAACGGGCGGAACGCATGGCGGCTAGAGCCGCATCGGCCTGCTCGGCCGGCACCACGGCGACCATCTTGCCCTCGTTTGCCACCTGCAGCACATCGTAGCCGAGCATTTCGCAGGCGGCCTGCACGTCGGGACGCACGGGCACGGCATCCTCGTCGATCTCCATGGCAACACCGCTGGCCTGGGCAAACTCGTTGAGTGTGGACGCCAGGCCACCGCGCGTGGGGTCGCGAAAGCAACGCGTGCCGGGCGCTGCGGCCAAAACGTCGGCAATCAGGTGGTTGAGCGGCGCGGCATCGCTTTCGATCGCGCTCGAAAACGCCAGGCCCTCGCGTTGGCTCATGATGGCGATCCCGTGGTCGCCCAGTGTGCCTGACACCAGGATAACGTCGCCGGGGCGGCAGTTGGCGCCGCTGAGCGCCACGCCCGTGGGAACCTCGCCCACGCCGGCGGTATTGATGTAGACGCCGTCGGCCCCGCCGCGCTCGACCACCTTGGTGTCGCCCGTGATTATGGACACGCCCGCCTCGTGCGCCGTCTCGGCCATGGTCTGCACAATCTGGCGGAGCTTATCCATGGGATAGCCCTCTTCGAGGATAAAGCCGCACGAGAGGTAGCGCACGTTGGCGCCCGAGGTCGCGACGTCGTTGACGGTTCCGCACACGGCGAGACGGCCGATGTTGCCACCGGGGAAGAACTGCGGCGAGACTACAAAGCTGTCGGTCGACATGGCGATGCGCCCGCTCGCGGGCAGCGCGGCGACGCCGGCGTCGTTGCCTTCGAGCAACTCGGGCGCCCCAAAGGCATCCAAAAAGACCTCATCGATGATGCGTTTCATCATCTGACCGCCGGAGCCATGGCCCAACAGGACGGTGCTATCGGTGATGCTATGGGACATATCCAAAACTCCAATCGTGGGTGGTATCAGTGTGCGGGTGCGTCCGGACTAGTCGCGATAGCGGTAGTACGCCGCGCAGCTGCCTTCGGAGCTCACCATGCACGGGCCGACGGGGTGCTCGGGCGTGCAAGTGCGGCCAAAGAGCGGGCAGCTGCTCGGCGTAATGGCCCCGCGCAGCACGTCGCCGCAGCGGCACCCACGCGGCTCGACCGTCGCCTCAACGGGCACGTCAAAGCGGGTACGGGCATCAAAGCGCGAGAACTCGGGGCGGATGGAAAGGCCCGAGTTGGCAATCGGCCCCAGCCCGCGCCATGTGGTGTCGCATGGCTCAAACACCTGCTCGACCAGCTGTCGCGCCACGGGGTTGCCGTCTGCGTTGACGCCACGGCGGTAGGCGTTGTCGATCGCGGGCCTGCCCTCGACAGCCATCTGGATCAGCATGCAGATGCCTTGCAGGATATCGACCGGTTCAAATCCCGTGACCACGCCCGGGGTATCGAACTCGTCGACCAAAAAGCTAAAGGGCGCCAAGCCCATGATAGTGGCGACGTGGCCCGGCAAGATAAAGCCGTCGATGGCGGTCTCGGGATCGTTGGCGATGGCGCGCAACGCCGGCGGCGTGGTCTTGTGGACGCAATAGACCGAAAAGTTCAAAAGCCCGCGCGCCTCGGCCTCCAAGATGGCAGCGGCGATGGTGGGCGTCGTAGTCTCAAAGCCCACGCCCAAAAAAATGACCGGACGATCGGGGTTTTGCTCGGCAATGTCGAGCGCATCGAGCGGGGAGTAGACGATGCGGATATCGCGCCCTGTCGCCTTTTGCGCAGCGAGCGAGGTGGACGATCCGGGCACGCGCATCATGTCGCCAAAGGTGGTGATGATGGCGCCGTCTATGTTGGCGAGCGCGATCGCGTGGTCGATGTCACGGTTGGCGGTAACGCAGACGGGGCAGCCCGGGCCGCTCAGCAGCTTGAGCCCGGCCGGCATAATGGAGCGAAAGCCATAGCGGCCGATGCTCACGGTGTGCGTGCCGCAGACTTCCATAAGGTTGATGGTACGGTCGCCGACAAGACCGCGAATGCGTTCGATGAGCTCGCGAGCCAGCTTGGGGTCGCGAAATGCCGAAAAGTCGATACCGGAGCGCACCGGCTGTCCGGCCGCCACTAGTATGCCTCGGCCGGGTTGCTGGCCAGTTGGTCTTCTTCGGCCAGTTCGGTCATGGCGTTAACGAGCTCGAGCGTTTCTTGCGCTTCCTGCTCGTCGACGATTTGGATGCCAAAGCCGGCGTGCACGAGAATATAGTCGCCAACCTGCGCCGTCGGCACGAGTCGCAGCGACACCGGACGCTCGACGCCCATCATATCGACGGTGGCCTTGAGGTCGTCGTCGCGTTTGACTACTTTACCGGGGACGGCAAGGCACATATTGTTCCCCTTTTAGACGCTTTGCGCTGGATAGGCGCTCAATAATCCATCAGTTGATGGTAGCGCTCGCGGGGTTCGCGGGCAAACGCGTTACGCCTGTGAGACGGCTGGGCACAGCGGTGTGCGAGAGCGAGCTACTGCGATGCGATCTGCGCAAGACGAGCGCTTGCGACCGCCGCCTGACCGTAGGCGATGCAGCCGTCATTGACGGGCACGGTATGGGGGATAAGGACAGTAAGACCTGCGCTTTTGAGCTCGCGGGTGAGGAGCTGGAGCAGAAGTCGGTTCATGAACACACCGCCCGAGAGCGCAACGGTATCGAGGCCTTCACGGGTGCAGATCTCGCTGGCGATGCGTGCCGAAGAGCGCGCGACGGCGACATGGAAGTCGAGTGCGAGCCTGTCGGCGGGCACACTGGCTCTGGTTCCCTCCAAAAGCGCCGCAAAAAGTGAGCTGGGGCTCAGGACGAGAGACCTGCTCGAGGTTGCTTGGACAGTTAGTTCAGATTTGTACTTTTTAGAGTGGTAATGGGTGGTATAGATCGTCTGCGAGGACCCCGAGTGGGTTGATTTGGGGTATCCGGCGGGCGAATTAACCGCAAATGAGGTGCCTGGAGAGCCCTCTTCGGGGTAATCTGAGCCAAAACCGTTGGTTAGAGGGTCTGTTTTTAATACAAATCTGAACAAACTGTCCAGTCGCAATGGGTCAGATGCGGAACAGCCGTCTTTATCGCCGGGAACATGGGTAATTTTGCTGCCGAGCGCGCGCCAGGCGGCGGCTTCGAGTTCGATGGCGGGCTCGCCTTCGTAGGTTGCCTGCCCGCAAATGCCCAAAACTGCAGCGGCGGCGTCAAAGAGACGCCCCATACTGCTCGTGCGTGGGCTGTTGATGTTCCGCTCGATCATCGTTGCCGTCACGCTGCGTGTTTGCTCGTCTAGGCCGTCCAAGAGCCGCTCGGCCCCCGGATGTTCAAGCAGGCCGAGCTCGCTGAGCAGGGCAAAGGCGTTGCGGCGTGCGTCGCGCACGGAGACCGCCCCGCCGGGGAGCGTCCAGGTGCGCAAATGCGCGGCGCGCTCAAAGCCGCCAAGGCTGGCAACAAGAAACTCGCCGCCCCAAATGGTCCCATCGGTGCCGGCGCCGGTGCCGTCAAAGGCGATGCCAAGGACGCGCGCGTCGGTTGTAAGCTGGCCCGCGGCAATCGCCTCTGCCATTACGCTCGCGATGTGCGCATGATGGTGCTGCACCTCGACGAGCGGCAGATTGCATTTTCGCGCCTGCTCGCGCGCCCACTGGCTCGATAGATAGCTGGGGTGTAGATCGCAGGCCAAGGCGGCGGGCGCCAAGTCAAAGAGATCTTCCAAGCGCGTGCGCGCGGCGTTCCAGGCATCGAAGGTCCCGCCGTTTTCAACATCGCCGATATACTGCGACACAAAACAGGCTGCCTCGCCGTTCGTCCCTTCACGCGTGAGCGCAATCGTGGCCTTTTGTTGTGGCCCGCAGGCGAGCACGCAGGACGGAGCGCCGTCGAGCGCCGGCAACGGCAGCGGCTGGGGTGCATATCCGCGAGCGCGGCGAACGGGCATGGCGACCCCACCGACCACGCGCACCACGGAATCATCGTAGCGCGAGAGAATCGCACGGTCGTTGCCAAGTAGCGCGTCAGCGATGCCGGCGGCAACAAGGTGCTCCCATGCAAGGGTATCATCGGTCTCGATGGGTTCTTCGCTCAGGTTTCCGCTGGTCATGACGAGCGCGTGCATACCGCGGGCTTCTGCCGCGGCAAGCAACAGATGCTGAAGCGGGGTGTAGGGGAGCATAACGCCGAGCTCGGGTAGATCGTGCGCGACGGACGGCGCGAGCACGTTGGGGGAGCCGCCGCTCTCGCAAACGGCACGTCGGCGCAGCAGCACAATGGGGCGAATGCTGCCGGTCAGCAAGCCGCGTTCAACGTTGTTGACATGGCACAGGCGTTCAACATCGGCAAGGTCGCGTACCATAACGGCAAGCGGTTTGTTGCTGCGGCGTTTGCGGCGGCGAAGCTCGGCTACCGTCTTCTCGTTGGAGGCGTCGCATGCCAAGTGAAATCCGCCCAGACCCTTGATGGCGACGATACCGCCGTTGGCCAGCAGCTCAACACAGCGGTCGATAATGGCGTCGCTGGTCTCGCGCGTGGTGCCGACGGTCAGCGACGCGGCGGCTTCGCCGGCCTCGCGCCACGTAATGTGCGGCCCACAATCAAAGCAGGCATCGGGCTGCGCGTGAAACCGCCGGTCAAGCGGGTCGCCATACTCTGCGGCACAGGTGGGGCACATGGGAAAGCAATCCATCGAGGTGGCCGCTCGGTCATAGGGCAGCGACCGGATGATGGTAAAGCGCGGTCCGCAGTTGGTGCAGTTGATAAAGGGATAGTGAAAGCGTCGGTCGGCGGGGTCGAACAGCTCGTGCAGGCAGTCGTCGCACGTGGCGATGTCGGGCGAGACGAGCGTCGTGTGGGCGGTTTGATCCTGCGATGCCACAATGCGAAAGCCCCGCTCGTTGGCGGCGTCCCAGTCGCCGGGCGCTAGGTCCATAACCTCGACATGCTCCACACGAGCCGCCGCAGGCGTATGCTCGGAAAGCGCGGCGACAAATTCGTCGAGCGCCTCGCTTAGAGCGTGCGCCTCGATATGCACGCCATCGCCCGCGTTAAGCACCCAGCCGCAAATGCCGTGCGCCATGGCCTCGCGATACACAAACGGTCGCATGCCGACGCCCTGCACAATGCCCGTTACATGGATATGCGCATGTCGCATGCGACCCTCCTTCATCGAGACCTGCCAAAAAGGGACAGGTTTATTTTGGTAGGTAAAACGTTAAACCTGCCAAAACAAACCTGTCCCTTCTTGGCAGGTGCGCCGCGTAAAGACCCGCTACAGCCCCAGGCTCTGCTCGGTGGCGGCGCAGGTGAGCTCGCCGTGCTTAACGCCGCGCAGGCCCAGCAGACGGTCAGCCAGCTCGTAGACACGCTCGCCGCGACCCTTGAGCGCCAGAATTTCCAGGCAGTTGTGGTGGTCCAGATGCACGTGCATGGTCGAGACAATCTCGTCGGTGTAGTCGTGCTGCACCTCGTCCAGACGGCGCGTCAGATCGCCGGTGTGATGGTCGTAAATCATGGTGAGCGATCCGATGACCTGCTCGTCGGGCGTTCGCATCTGCTCCTTGGCAATGGAGGCGCGAATCAGGTCGCGCACGGCCTCGGAGCGGTTGGCAACGTCGCCGCGGCGCGCGATTTGCTCGTCAAAGCGGCGCAACAGGTCGTCGGGCGCGGTGACCGAAAAACGGACCAGCTCGGAGGCGGAGCCGCTGAGGCGGCAGCCCACGTCGCCGGTCGGCCCGTGCGGATGCTCGTGCTCGCAGGCGTGCTCGTGCTCGGCCACGCTACACCAGCTTTACGGAGCCAACGGAGTTATGGTCGGCCTCGATGGCCTCCTCGTAGCCCTCGAGCGCATCGTGCGCCTCGTGGAGCGCCGCCATGGCGGCCTCGAGCTTGGCGCCGATGCGCTCCATGTCAAAGTTCTCGGTCGCATGCAGCAGCTGATGGCTCCATTCGTGGGCGAGCTCGATCGTGTCGTCGACCTGCTTGACGCTCATGGCAAGCTGGCTCATGTTCATTCCGACGTCATGCATGGGAATCTCCTTATGTTCGGGACAATCCAGTGGTTCAGATTCTACTACGCCCGCTTTACGCATCGCCGCATAAGAAAACGGGTGCGAGTCCGTCTGACCCGCACCCGTTCACTGGGGGCTGTTTGTGATTACCATACTATCCGTGGTCGCGGGCGCAACACCCGGCTCTCCGGCGAGCGGCACAAAACCACTCATGGACGGCAACACATGACCGGCGTATTACAGGTGCTTCTCAAGCAGCGCCTGCAGCCTGGCCTTGGGCAGTGCACCGACGGAGCGGTCGATTTCCTCGCCGTTCTTAAAGACAATCAGCGTGGGGATGCTCATAACGCCAAACTTCATGGCCAGGTCCTGATTGTCGTCGACGTTGCATTTGGCGACGGTAATCTTGCCGGCCAGCTCGTCGGCCACTTCGTCAACAATGGGCGAGAGCGAACGGCAGGGACCGCACCACGGTGCCCAAAAATCAACCAGCACGGGAAGGCTGCCGTTAACGACGGAATCGAAATTCTCGGGGGTAATTTGCTTAATGTCAGCCATGGTGACCTCCATAGTGCGACGCGGCTCGGCCGCGTAAAACTCAATACGACCGTGCTTATACCCAACGGCCCGCAATGCAACCACTCGCGGGCGGCTCTTTTATATAATGGTGGGCATGCAAACGATTGGAGAGCGCATGCCCACGTCACAAAGCCAGAAAAAAGAAGCCATCGCCCAGGCGGCCGAGCAGGAGCTCGCATCGCTCGCGGGCCGCGGCGTGCGTATCGCGGGTAACGCGTGCTCGCCAATTGTGCTGGTAAAAGGTGATTTAGACGATGCCGAGCGCGCAGGTGGCGAGTTGGCTGCCGGTCCAGACGGCGCCGCGTTGCGTAAGGCGCTCGGCGCCATCGGTTACGCGCCCGAGGATTTCTGCGTGCTGGCAAGTGTTGCCGGCGCGGGCGACGGGGCGGTTGCGGCAGGCGAGGACCTGCCGTGCGAGCTGTTCCGCGAGGCGCTCGAGGCCTTGGACCCCGAGGCGGTCCTGCTGCTGGACGATCGCGCGGCCGATACCATGCGCGAGACCTACGCAGACATGCTCGTGGCGATCGACGACTTTGATACCGCCATGCTCAAGCCCGGCTTGGTCGCCCACGTGCAGGGTCGTCGCGTACTCGCGCTCGACGGCTTTGAGGCCGCGCTGACCGACAAGGCCGCCAAGCAGCGCATGTGGGCCTACATCAAGCAGCTGACCCCGGCCGCCGCGCCGCTGTAGCGGACTGGCGCCGGCAAGGCGGTCCTGATGGGTCGAGCGCGGCGCCGACTTGTCGCGCCCTTACATCACTGCGCGAAGCTCAAACCGATCGCCGTGAATGCGAAACTGGCAGTTGCCGTTCATGCGCTCGACGGCAAGCTTAATGCTCCTGGTTCCAAAGCCGTGTCCGGTGTGCTCGGCCACGGGCATGCCGTCGACCATGCGCGGCGGGCGCCCAAACGTGTTGGAGACCAAAAGTAGCAGTTGTCCGTCCTCGCAACGCAGGTCCAGATCGACAAATCGCTTGCCCTGGGGAGCGGCGCTTGCGGCGACGATGGCGTTGTCCAGGGCGTTTGAGAGCACGCTAAACAAATCGACGTCGGCTACATGGACGCTCTCGGGCACGGCGGCGCGCAAATCGGCGCTGATGCCGTTTCGGTTGATATCGGAGCTAAATGACGAAAGCACGATATTGACCGTGTCGTTGGCGCAGTAGCGGCGCACAGCGGTGCGGTCGTTTGTCTCGCAGAGCTCGTCGATGCGCTCGAGCGCCTCGTCGATGCGGCCCTCCTCGATCAAAGCCGCAAGGCCGCGCAGGAAGTGCCGCATGTCGTGGCGGAGAACCGAAAGCTCACGTCCAGATTGGCGCCAGGCCTCGAGCTCCTTGATGGCTGCGCTGTCGCGGGTCGCGAGCATCCAGCGCTCGCGCTCGGCGATTTCCTTTGCCTCGTATTCGCGCAGATACACAGTAAGAAACATGAGGTAGAACGCGCAAAGCGCAAACGCCAAAAACTCAACCGTCACCACGGAGCCCGAGTGGAAGAGCGTGGTGTAGACGTTGGTGGCGTAGTCAAAGATGTAATAGACGAGCGGCAGGATGAGCAGAATCTCGAGCTCGGTGGGGGTTTTAACCGCCAGGCGCGGACCGATGTCGCTGGCCCAATGCAGCAGGATTGCAAAGACGACGGCCGTGGTGATAATGCGTGCCGCGTAGTACGCGAATTGCGAGTCGGTGGCGGCGAGCGCGGCGATGCCCATCCAGTTGCTGAACTGGCAGCTCAGATAAGCACTGGTGACGCCCAGCATAACGAGCAGCGGGCTCAGGCGATAGCGCGCGCACAGGTAGATGACGAGCGGCAGATGCACGACGAGCGGATATACCTGACGGGCGAAAAGCTCGCCGCCGACGGCATTGGCGAGGCCGAATGCGCATCCGGTTACGGCGCCGACCATCACCAGCTCAAGCGCATGACGCCGGTTGATCTCGATACCGCAGAGCGCCGCCGAGGCAAAAACGCCAAAAAGCAGGGTCGTTGCGTGGTGGATTGCCCAAAGTACCATCTCGGCCGCGGGGAGCATTAGCGCCTCCCGCTCTCGAACCGTGCCGCAAAGTAGGCATCCTGGAAACCCTGCTTGCAGCTGCGCGCCAGCGGGATGCAAGCGCCCGAGCGCATGACGATATCCGTACGGTTAAAGTGGTCGATATTGCGCAGGTTGACCTGGTAGCTACGGTGACATTTAAAGAAGTTCGCGTTTTTGGCCAGCTGGTCCTCGATGTTGCGGAACGGCTCGAGCGCTTCGATGTCGCGCCCGTCGCGCAGGTGGAATACCACGTGCTTGTTGCGGGCCTCGGCGTATTCGATATCGGACAGGCGCAGGGCATGGTATCCAAAGGACGTTTTGGTCACGAGCTCATCGGTCGCGTCAGGTCGCATGCTCGAAAGCTCGTCGAGCAGTTGCGCCAGGCGTTCGTACGCTACAGGCTTGAGTAGGTAGTCGAAGGCACGGACCTCATAGGACTCCAGCGCGAACTCGGGCGATGAGGTGAGGAACACCAGACGCACGGCTGTATCGGATTGGCGCAACTCCCGCGCGGTGTCCATGCCGTTGACGAGCGGCATGATCATGTCGAGCAGAATGATGTCGGCGCGCGATGCGGCATGGCGGGCCAGCAGGTCCTCGCCGCGCGTGACGAGTGCAACGTCGACCGCCGTGCCCGTCTCGGTCGACCAGCGGTCGATCATCCGGTGCAGTCTATCTAGAAAAGCGACGTCGTCGTCGCAGGCGATGATCTTGAGCATTCGGGCCCCCTTAGTAATTCGATTTTGCCACATTGGGTGCGTGCCGCCCGCGGAGGAACACCCCGTTTGCGCCCCACGGTGCGCAACTCGCGCCGAGCAGTATTGCGGTGGCGAAAGATGCCTCCTGCGCTATCGAGAGCTCGACTATCCTCAGCTTGCCAGTTCGAAAATGGATCCGCCCCAAGATTGAATCCTTATTCCAACTTTACACCTGGCTTTACAGCTGTCTTGTCAGCTGTAAAGCCAGGTGTCATACTAAAGCCCCAAGATTCGCCAAAAGAGAGGGGCCTTGATGGCACAGAGCGCGAACATGGATGCATCGGAGCTTGCACGCGATATCGCGGCCGGCCTGGCATCGGCAACGACGGCAACGGAGCGCGCGGCACTGGTGCCCGCAGAGCTCGTCGAGGCCATTCATCAGCTAAAAACCCAGCGTGACGCAGTGATCCTGGCGCACTATTATGTGGCGCCCGAGGTTCAGGCTGTGGCCGATTTCGTCGGCGACAGCTTCTACCTGGCAAAGCTTGCCAAGAGCCTGCCGCAGCAGACTATCGTGCTGTGCGGCGTGGAGTTTATGGGCGAGAGCGCCAAGCTGCTCAATCCCACCAAGACCGTGCTGCTGCCCGAGCCGGGCGCGGACTGTCCCATGGCGCACATGGTCAAGCACGAGACGGTCGACGCGGCGCGCGCCGAATATGGCGACGACCTGGCCGTGGTGTGTTACGTCAACTCGACGGTCGAGATCAAGAGCTGGAGTGACGTGTGCGTTACCAGCTCTAACGCCGTCAAGATCGTCTCCGAGCTGCCGCAGCAGCACATCTTGTTCATTCCCGATCAGAACCTGGGCCGCTTTGTGGCCGAGCAGGTGCCCCAAAAGCACGTCATCCTCAACAACGGCTACTGCCCGCGCCATCACATCATCACCGTCGAGCAGATTGTCGACGCGCAGGAGGCGCACCCCGACGCGCTCGTGCTGACGCACCCCGAGTGCAAGGCCGACGTCCTGGCCGAGGCCGACTACATCGGCTCCACTGCCGGCATCATCAAGTATGCCGAGGAGTCGGACGCGAGCGAGTTTATCATCGTGACGGTCCGCGGCGTGCTCTACGAGCTTGAGCGCCGCTGCCAGGGCACCGGCAAAAAGTTCTACTTCCCCGCGGTGCAGCCCACCTGCGTCAACATGGATCTCATCACGCTCGAAAAGCTCGTGCGCTGCCTGGAGACGGGCGAGGGCGAGGTGCAGATCGGCGTGTCGGATGAGACCGCCGACCAGGCCAAGCTCACGCTCGACCGCATGCTCGAATACGCGGCGCGCTAAGCCAATGTGACATGAGGGACCATCCCTTATGCCACATTACAAGGGAGAGGATTCCTGTGGAAACCAAACAATGCCCCGACATGGAGTGTGACGTCGTCATTGCCGGTTGCGGCGTGGCGGGCCTATACGCGGCCCTTAATCTGCCGACGAGCACGCGCGTGATCATGCTCTCCAAGGGCGCTGTCGACGAGTGCGATTCGATGCTCGCGCAGGGCGGTATCTGCGTGCTTCCCGAAGGCTCTGACTACGACGCCTTCTTTGAGGACACCATGCACGCCGGCCACTACGATAACCGCCGCGAGAGCGTCGACATCATGATCCGCTCGAGCCGCTCGGTCATCAACGACCTGCTCGCCATGGGCGTGGACTTTGAGCGCAAGGCCGACGGCAGCCTCGACTTTACCCGTGAGGGTGCGCACAGCCGCCCGCGCATTGCCTTCCATGCCGACATTACGGGCAAGGAGATCACGACCAAGCTCCTCCAGGCCGTTCGCAAGCTGGATAACGTGCAGATTTTGGAGCACGTGGCCATGACCGACATTCTGACGGGCGAGCGTGATGGCGCCACGGCGTGCCTCGGCGTCGTCGCCGTTCCCGTGGACGAGGACAACTCGGTTCGCCCCGCCGACGAGCTGGCAAATGCCGCCGAGGGCGTGCATGCCGGCGAGCCGTTTAAGATCCATGCCCGCCACACGCTGTGGGCGACAGGCGGTATCGGCGGCGTGTACGACCACTCGACCAACTACCCGCAGCTCACGGGCGATGCCTGCTACATTGCCCAGGAGCACGGCATTAAGATGGAGCACCTGGACTACGTGCAGATTCACCCCACGGGACTGTTCTCGCCGCAGCCGGGCCGCACCTTCCTGATCAGCGAGAGCTGCCGCGGCGAGGGCGCGATTTTGCTCAACGCCGCCGGCGAGCGTTTTACCGATGAGCTTCAGCCGCGCGATGTGGTCGCTGCCGCTATTCGCGAGCAGATGAAGCAGGATGGTACCGAGCACGAGTGGCTGAGCTTTGCCCCCGTTGAGCGCGACGTGGTGACCGGACACTTTGCCAACATTCGCGCACGCTGCCTGGAGGACGGCCGCGACATCTTGGACGAGCCCATCCCCGTCACACCCACGCAGCACTACTTTATGGGCGGCGTGTGGGTCGACAAGGACGGCCGCACCTCGATGCCCGAGCTCTACGCCGCCGGCGAGACGGCCTGCAACGGCGTTCACGGCAAGAACCGCCTTGCATCAAACAGCCTGCTCGAGGCGCTGGTCTGGGGTCGTCGCGCCGCGTGGCACATGCGTACCGGCCAGTCGCTCGCCGTGGAGCAGGCGGGCGAGCCCGCGCTCGACGGCCGTCATCGCGCCCTGAGCGCCGACACCCTGGCAATCGATGATTTGGCCCGTGCCGCCGGCACGCAGGCCGTGGAGGAGTAGACCATGAACCCCATTACCATGAAGCTCGTCGTCGATGATCTGATTCTGCAGGCTCTGCGCGAGGACATTACGTTTGAGGACGTGAGCACGGCAAGCGTGTGCCCCACGGCGCGTCCCGCCACGGTGGAGCTCATCGCCAAGGCCGATGGCATCATCGCGGGCCTGGATGTGTTCGCTCGCACCTTTGAGCTGCTGGATTCGCAGAGCTCGGTACTGTTTGATGTTGCCGATGGCGACGAGGTGCACGCCGGCGACCATGTGGGCCAGGTACGCGGCGATGCGCGCGTGCTGCTTTCGGGCGAGCGCGTGGCGCTCAACTACCTGCAGCGCATGAGCGGTATCGCTACCTATACGCACCAGATGGCTGCGGCGCTCGAGGGCACCAAGACCGTGCTCGTCGACACGCGCAAGACCACACCGGGTATGCGCGTCTTCGAGAAGGCCGCGGTCGAGATCGGCGGCGGCAGCAACCACCGCTACAACCTGTCGACGGCTGTCATGCTCAAGGACAACCACATCGACGCCGCCGGCGGCGTGGCGCGTGCGATCGAGATGGCGCGCGCCCATGCATCGTTTACCGCGACGGTCGAGATCGAGTGCGAGAACCTGGACATGGTGCGCGAGGCCGTGGAGGCCGGCGCCGATATCATCATGCTCGACAACATGACCCACGATGACATGGCTGCCGCGATTGAGCTTATTGCCGGTCGCGCCAAGACCGAGTGTTCGGGCAACGTGGATGCCAGCAATATCCGTGCGCTTGCCGACCTGGGCGTTGACTTTATTAGCTCGGGAGCGTTGACGCACTCTGCGCCGATTCTCGACCTCTCGCTTAAGCACCTGCGTCTGCTGGACGGTAAATAATGGACGCCCGCGAGCGTCGCCGTGCCATCATGGGCGTGCTCGAGCGAGCCAAAGACCCCGTCTCCGGCAGTACGCTTGCTCGCGAGGTGGGTGTGAGCCGCCAGGTTGTCGTGCAAGACATCGCCCTGCTGCGCGCCGATGGGCACGATATCGTGGCGACCAATCGCGGCTACGTGCTGCAGGAGGCCCCCAGCAGCCCCGCCGTGCCCACGCGCCTGGTCAAGGTTCGCCATAGCATGGAGCAGGCAGGCGATGAGCTCACGAGTATCGTCGACGCCGGAGGCGCCGTGCTCAACGTGATCGTCAATCACCGCGTGTACGGTAAGATCACGGCCGACCTGGACATCCGCAATCGTCGCGATGTTGAGCGCTACCTGCACGATATCGAGAGCGGCAAGAGCTTTCCGCTACTAACGGTGACGAGCGGCTATCACTTCCATCGCATCGCGGCAGAGGATGAGCAAACCCTCGACGAGATCGAGGCTATGCTCAAGGAGAAGGGCTATCTGGCAGACCTGATGCCCTACGAAGACGATCTATCGTAGCCGATGCTGCAAACGCCCCTAAGCGGCAATCTGACGTTCAATCGTCGGTCGCGTACAAAAGTACGCTTCCCTCCTCTTTCACGTCACCTTGCTCGCTTAGGGGCGTTTTCGCTGACTTATGCTCAACCTGCGACGGTGCCAAATTAGCTATCCGCACAAAAAAGAGGCCTCTGCGGCGATGCGGAGGCCTCCTTTTTTGTGCACGGTGTACTTGTGAGTGTGCAAGTGGGGGAGTTGTTACTCCTCGACGATCTCGGTGATCGCGCCGGCGGGGCAAGCGTCCTGGCAAGCGCCACAGGCGACGCAGGAGTCCTCGTCAGCAACGGTAGCGACGTCCTGGAGCTCCAGAACGCCAGCGGGGCAGGAGTCGACGCAAACGCCACAAGCGATGCACTCGTCGGCATCAATTACGGGATGAGCCATGGTAGTTTCCTCTCTGTTGACCGACGCTACAGGCGATGCGCGCCGGTTTGATTCGGGCAAAAACATACCACGCGAGCGACCGTTTGCAATACCCTCTGGCCGGCATCTTCATACCATTCGCCGAGTATGCCACGGCTTACTAAGAAACGCACTGGTGAGGCTGGTGAGCTGTGCAGATGTTAGCTATAGGTGACTCGAATTATTGAGCAATTGAGTGGGCTTTCGGAAAGCGCATCCCGTTATCTGGTCGAAAAACGGGTCGCAGTTTCCGGTTGGGCCCGCTAGCGGAAACTGCGACCCGGTATCAGCTGGGACTGCGGACGATTTCTTGGACCGTTACGCGGCCCTTCCCAGCGCGGCGCGGAACTCGGCCGGCGTGCGGCCGCCGAGCGCATCGCTGCGCCTCTCCGTATTGTATCGGCCGATCCAGCCCCCGAGCTCCTCGATGAAGCGGGCAGGGGTCCAGCCCGACCAGTCCCTGCCGTGCCAGAACTCCCTCTTGAGCAGGCCGAAGAAGCCCTCCATCGCCGCGTTGTCCGGGCTGCAGCCCTTGGCGGACATGCTCCTGGCGAGGCCGTGCCCCTCGCAGATCGAGATCCAGCCGGGCCAGCGGTAGTG